>NZ_JBFUGE010000246.1:0-8668 GCF_056403075.1 Ideonella sp. P3_A4
AGCCGCCACTGGCGGCATCGAAATCGTCGTGGATCGTCGCGTTCATTGTTGAGTGGGTCGTCGTCATCGCTAGGTGTTTCCGATTGCTCGTGACGAGATGGTGACTGGAACAATTTCGATCGAAAAGCGACTTCTATTGCCCTCTTTGATCAATTGAGCTCATATGTCGAACGCACGCCTGCCTTCGTTTCGCCTGCTGGTTGGCTTCGAGGCCGCCGCGCGGCTGGGCAACTATTCGCGTGCGGCCGACGAGCTGTGCGTGTCGCAATCGGCCATCAGCCACCAGATCGGCCAGCTCGAACGGCAGGTGGGCCAGATGCTGTTTCGCCGCAAAGGGCGCGGGGTCGAGCTCACGGTCGCGGGCCGCTTGCTGCACGCGACGGTGGTCAAGTCACTGGAAGTGATCCGCGGCGGGCTGGGCCGCATCGACAGCTACCTCGACGACAACCTGGTGACGCTGGTCTGCCCTGCGCACGTGGTGCACGGCTGGCTGCAGCCGCGGCTGGACGAGCTAGAGGCGACGCTGCCGTCGCTGTGCCCGATCATCTCGATCGACGAGACGGCGCGCTACATCGACCAGCTCGACGTGGACATCGCGATCACACGCCAACCGCTGCGCCAGCGCGGCGTGCTGGACGTTCCGATCCTCGAAGACTCATTGGTGCTGGTGGCGGCACCGGCGTTGGCCAAGCAGCTGGCGGCGGTCGACGTGGACGAACACCCGAAGCACGCACGCCTACTGTGCCTGGAGACCGACCTGACCGGCGACGACAGCGGCCGCTTCATCCGCCAGCACCTCGGTGAGTTTCGCAAGGCCGCGATCTACGATGATGCGCGGCTGCTGCTGGATGCGGCGCTGCGCGGCCGCGGCGTGGCACTGGTCTCACGCCTGATGGCCGACGACGCGCTGAAGCGCAAGCGACTGGCGCTGGTCAAAGGGCACCCGTCGTTCGTGCTGGAGCCGCTGTGGATCTCACGCGCTGAGGGCGAGTTGCGTTCGCCGCTGGTGCAGGGCGTGTACGACAGCTTGCTGGCGTTCGCGGGGCGACGCGGGGGCACCCAGAAGAAGTTGGGCTGATCGGCTGAAGCGAGACAATTCCCGCGTGATTCCATCAACGGCGCGCCTGCGCTTCAATCACAAGAGAGTCGAGCCAAGGGAGGGCAGTGATGTCAAAGTTGCACGTGTTCTTTGATCGCCGGATGGTGGTCGAAGTCCCCCTTGAGTCGCCCTCTCCGCGCAAGCCTGGAGAGGTCGTGGCGCAGTGGCGTGAGAGGTACCCGATTGAGATCGCTGGCTATGCGCCGGCGACGGTCGATGATTTTTACCTCGCACACGATAGAAAGCATGTCGATGGCGTCCTCGATCTGACGATCAAGAATGGCATGGATACCCTGCACCAGGAGGTTGCCGATTCGCTCCCGTGGACCGTGRGCTCCATGATTGCCGCGGCAAGGCATGCGATGCACCAACGAGTCGCTGTCTCACCGTCGTCCGGCTTTCACCATGCAGGGCATGATTTTTCGTGGGGCTTCTGCACCTTTAATGGCTTGGTCGTTGCCGCCCAGAAGTTGCTGATCGAGGACCAGTTGATCCAGGTTGGCATCTTGGACTTCGACCAGCACCAGGGCGACGGGTCGGAGGACATCATTGCGAAGTTGGGACTGCAAGACCGAATCGTGCATCTCACGGGCCGAACGAACTATCCCCGTGAATGCGCTGCCTTCTTTGACGCGGTCCCGCGGCTCTTGAACAGCTTGAGGGGTTGCGGCATCGTGCTGTACCAAGCTGGCGCGGATCAACACATCAACGATCCCTTGGGCGGATTTCTGAACGACGAACAACTTCGAAGGCGTGACCGCATGGTGTTCGAGTTCATGCACAGCGCACGCATCCCGATCGCGTGGAATCTGGCGGGCGGGTATCAGGAGAGTTCGGTGGACGGGGTGCGATCAATCCAAAAGGTCCTCGACATTCACAACGCCACCCTCGAAGAGTGTTTGAGCGTCTATGGCTTTGCCTGACATACCTGTGTCATCGTGATATCCGCAGGACGACGATGCGCGGCGTTCTTCGAGACGTGGCGCTGACGTGGCGGCGGCTTCACTTGCGCGCTTGGCTTCGATGGGCACAGTCCAGATGCTGCGCCTGTCGCCTCTCCGTCAGAACAAGCTGGGCTGATCGGCCGAGGCGTTGCCGAGCGGCGCGCCTTCCAGCTGAAGCAGGTGCAGCTTGGTCTTCAAACCGCCGGGGCCTGAGAAGCCGCCCGACTGGCCATTGGCGGCCATCACGCGGTGGCACGGCACCAGTGGTGCGAAATGGTTGCGGCCGAGCGCCTGGCCCACCGCGCGAGCGACGGCAGGGCCGCCGAGCTCGGCCGCGAGTTCGCCATAACTTCGAGTCTGCCCGGGCGGGATGCGCCGGGCCAGTGCATAGACGCGGCGATTGAACTCGGGCACGTCGGCATCGGCCAGTGGCACGTCTTCCAGCGTGTCGGGTGCGCCCTGCAGTGCAGCGGCCAGGCGGCGCAGCACCTCTGCCATGGCTGGCGGCGGCTCGGTTTCCTGCAGATCAGGAAAGCGCTGCTGCATGCGCCGCCGCGTCAGCTCGGGCGTGGGTTCGGGCAACTGGCCGCCGCAGATTTCGAGCGCGTCATTCCAGGCCAGCCCGCACAGGCCGGCCGGGGTGTCGAAGAACGCGAAGCCGCTCATGTCTGCGAAGGTCTACTGCGGCACGAAGCCCGTGGCCTTGATGATCTTGGCCCAGGTCGCGGTGTAGGCCTTTTCGCGGGCACCCAGCTGATCGCCACTCATGTGGCCGACCGTCAGGCCCATGGCGGTCAGGCGCTCGTGCACCGCGGGCTTGGCCAGCACCTTGGCCAGCGCGGCCGAGAACTGGTCCAGTGCGGGTTTCGGGGTGCCGGCGGGCGCGAACACGCCGTAGTACGGCACGTCTTCAAAACCGGCCAGGCCCAGCTCAGCGAAGGTCGGCACATCGGGCAGGATGGTCTGGCGTGTGCCTCCGAGCACGGCCACGATGCGCAGCTTGCCGTTCTTGTGGTTCTCGATGAAGTCGGGCACCGAGCCGACGCCGGCGGCGATCTGGTTGCCCAGCATGTCGGCCATCATCGGCGCGCTGCCGCGGTAGGGGGCCGCCACCAGGTCGAGCTTGTTTTTCTCGGCGATCAGCTTGACCAGGAACTCGGGCACCGAGGCGGGCGCCGGCACGCCGACCGCGCCCTTGCCGCCGCCGGCGCTCTTGATCCACGCCACGTACTCGTTGAACGACTTCGCCGGCGTGCCGCCGGAGACGGCGAACGAGTTGACGAAGGTCGCGAAGCCGGCCACCGGCACGAAATCGACCGCCGGGTCGAAGCCGGGTGTCTTGACGACCTGCGGCAGGATTGAGATCGAGTGGTCGTGGCTGAGGAACAGCGTGGTGCCGTCCGGTGCGGCGGCCTTCAGTGACTGCGCGGCGAGCTGGCCGCCGGCGCCAGGCTTGTTCTCGACGATCACCGTCGCACCGAGTTCGTCCTTCAGGTGCTCGGCCAGGATGCGGGCGATCGCGTCGGTGCCGCCGCCGGCCGGGAAGCCCACGAGAAGCTTGACCGTCTTGCCAGTGAGCGGCTGGGCTTGTGCCGGCCCGGTGAACGCGGTGGCGGCCAGGGCCAATGCGGCGATCAGGCCTTGGCGACGACGGAAACGGAACAGGCTGGGCATGCTGGAAGCTCCTCCTCGTGATGAGTGCGGCAGCGTAACCCAGAGCGGAAATTCGCGTGAATGCGCCACAATCACCGCCCACCATGAATTACCCTCAATTCGACCGCGCCTCGAACAACACGCCGCTCAGCGACGAAGAGCTCGAGGCCTTTGACACGCTGTTGCAGGCTTTGCCGGCAGACGGCGCGATGAACATCGAAGGCGTCGACGGCTACCTGACCGCGATGCTGCTCGGCCCGGCCGAGTCGCTGGACCAAGGGCCCACTGCCGATTGGTTGCCGCTGATCTGGGGCGGCGACGGCCCGGACGGCGAGCCTTTCGCCAGCAACCGCCAGCGCAAGCGCGCGACGCTGTTTGCGCTGCGCCACCTGCAGGCGGTGGCCTGCCAGCTGCGCGATCACCCGAAGCACTGGGAGCCGCTGTTCAGCATCGTCGAAGCCAAGGGCGAGGAGTGGGTCGACGCGCAGGACTGGTGCACCGGTTTCCTGCAGGCGGTCGACCTGCAACCCGATGCCTGGGCCGACTGGCAGGCCGACGAGGAGCTGGGCCCGGGCCTGGCGATCATCGCGCTGCTGGGTGGCGACGAATTGCCCGAGCCCGACAGCGAAGAAGCCCAGGCGCTGGCCGATCCGGCCGCGCGTGACGCGATGGCCCGCGAGGTGTTCGCCGGCGTGCTGGCGATGCATGCGCGGCGCTACGCCGCGTCGCCCAAGGGCTGAAATTCCGGGCCCGCCCCCGGGGGAGGCCGGCCGTCAGGAACGGGCCTTCACTCCTGCGAGGTCAGCCCGGTCTTCCACAGCTCGTTGGCGCCGGCGAACGGCGTGGCGCCGGCCAGCGTGCGGCCATCGGTGGCCAGGCGCACCCAGGCCAGCGTGTCATGGTGGCTGCCGGGGATCAGGTCTTTCGCACGCTCTTTCAGCAGCCAGGCGTGCAGGCGCTTGTAGGCCTCGGGGTGGTGCTGCTGTGTCCAGGCCAGGCCGACCAGGTCGCCGTAGCCTTCTTCGCGGCGGATCGCCTTCATGGCCAGGTATTCGCTGCGCAGGTCGGGATCCAGGCCTTCGGGCGCGGCGGCGGCAAAGCCGGCCGGCAAGGCCATCCAGGCGCCGTCGAGGTAGCGGCGGCAATGGCCCAATTCATGGGCGGCCATCAGTTCCAGGGCGGCGTTCTGCACTTCGGGGGCGATGCGCTCCAGCGTAGCTTCAGCCTCCGGGTTGCCGCGCATCGACAGCACCAGCTTGCAGCGGCCGTCGGCGAAACCCAGCGCCAGCGGTGCCTGCCCAGGCGAGGCCTGCGGCTGCACCACGATGTCCAGCGGCAGCTTGGTCTGTTCAGCGTAGGTGATGACCGGCCACGCGCCCTTGAGCCAGCGCATCTCGGTGGCGGTGAGGTCAGCGGCCGTGGCCGCCAGGGACGTGAACAACGCGAAGCAGGCCAGCAAGAATTTGCGCACGAAGGACTCCTGTTGGAGGCATCTTCGTCAAGCTGAGCGGCCCATTGAGCMGGAAAAGCCGGGTCTTTACACCGCGGCCGTGCGCTGTGTGCACGAATCGGCGCCGGTCCATCGCCGGTGTCGCGCCAAAAGCACAACGGGCCAGCACCTGGAAAGTGCTGGCCCGTTATTCGGGTTTGGTGCCGGTGAGAAGAGTCGAACTCCCGACCTTCGCATTACGAATGCGCTGCTCTACCAACTGAGCTACACCGGCGAAAACGGGGATTCTAGCAGAGCTCTTTTGCGTTTTCGATGGCGCCTACCTGGCTGCGCACATCGGCCGGAACTGGGCGGTGCGGGGCCGTCTTTTCCACGGCTTGGCCGGTCGGGGTGGATGGGAACATGACTCCCGTGGAAAAAAGCCAACCCATCCTGGTGGTCGGCGATGCGATGCTGGACCGCTACTGGGACGGCAGCGTCGACCGCATCTCACCCGAAGCCCCGGTGCCGGTGCTGCGCGTCACGCGTCGCTATGACCGTGCCGGCGGCGCCGCCAACGTCGCGCTGAACCTGGCCGCACTCGGTGCGCAGGTCACCTTGCTGACGCTCGCGGGCCGCGACGAAGCCGGTGATGCACTCGAAAGAATCCTGTCCGAGGCCGGCGTGCGCCTGGAGCGTGTGGCCGATCCGGCCTACCCGACCATCCAGAAGATCCGCTGCGTCGCGCGCCAGCACCAGATGCTGCGCGCCGACTTCGAAAGCGAGCCGCTGCCGGGCATGCTGGAAACATTGGCCAAGCGCTACGTTGCCTTGCTGAACCAGCACGACCTGGTGGTGCTGTCGGACTATGCAAAAGGCGCTTTGTCGCGCTGTGAGTACCTGATCGACGCGGCGCGCAAGGAATCCAAACCGGTATTGGTCGACCCCAAGGGGCTGGACTGGGCGCGTTACGCTGGCGCCACGCTGGTCAAGCCCAACCTCGGTGAATTCAAGGCGGTGGCCGGCCCGTGGGCCGACGCCGCCGCGTTCCAACGCCAGGCTGTCGCGCTGCGAAAGCGCCTGGGCTGGACCTACCTGATGGTCACGCAAGGCGAAGCCGGCATGACGATGTTCAACGGCCGCGGCATGGTGCATGAGCCGGCGCGGGTGCGCGAGGTGTTCGACGTCAGCGGCGCTGGCGACACGGTGCTCGCGACGCTGGCATGGCGCATGGCCCAGGGCGACGACGCGTTCGAGGCGATGCGCTGGGCGAATCGCGCGGCTGGCATTGTGGTTGGCAAGTTCGGCACCTCGACAGTCAGCCGCGAAGAGCTGCTGGCCGCGATGCACGAAGCCGGCCCGGYCCCCGCACCCACCCCAGTGCCCAAGCGCGCCAGCCCGGCGCGCGAGCCCAACAGCGAATCATGCGTGTCGTAGTCACCGGCGCGGCCGGCTTCATCGGCAGCAACCTGGTGCACGCGCTGAATGCGCGCGGCATCGACGATGTCATCGCTGTCGACGACCTGACCAACGGCCAGCAGTTCCGCAACCTCGTGGGCACGCAGTTGTCGAGTTATGTCGACATGGACGAGTTCTATGCCCGCTTCGAGCGCGGCGAGTTTGGCCGCGTCGATGCCGTGCTGCACCAGGGCGCCTGCTCGGACACGATGGTGCACGACGGCAAGCTGATGATGGCGCGCAACTACGAGTGCTCGCGCCGCCTGCTCGAAGCCTGCCTGGCGCAGGGTACGCGATTGATTTATGCCTCGTCGGCCGCGGTCTATGGCGGCTCGACGGTGTTCGCCGAAACGCCCGACAACGAACGGCCGCTGAATGTTTACGGCTGGTCCAAGCTGGTGTTCGACCAGACGGTTCGGCGTGCTTTGGCCAATGGTGCCGGCAACCAGATCGCCGGCCTGCGCTACTTCAACGTCTACGGCCCGCGTGAACAGCACAAGGGCCGCATGGCCTCGGTCGCGTTCCATCACTTCGGTCAGTTCCAGAGCCAAGGCCACGTGGCCTTGTTCGGTGACTACAACGGCTACGGCCCAGGCTCGCACGAGCGTGATTTCGTCTGGGTCGGTGATGTCGTCGACGTGAACCTCTGGCTGCTCGAACACGGCGGCGCGAGTGGTGTGTTCAACGTTGGCTCGGGTCGTGCCGAACCGTTCAATGCGGTCGCGGCGTCGATGCTGAACAGCTGCCGCGGCGCGCGAGGCCAAGAACCACTGGCCCTGTCGAAACTGGTCGACGCGGATCAACTGCGCTACACACCGTTCCCTGATGCATTGCGTGGCCACTACCAGTGCCACACGCAAGCCGACCTGCGTGCGCTGCGCAAGGCCGGCTACACCCGAACGATGACCAACGTGTCGACCGGCGTAGCGCTGTACGCGCAGTGGCTGCTGAACCCGACCGATGGTCTGCCGGCGCCCCGCGCCGTTTCGGCCAAGGCCTCACGCCCCGCTCGACGCCTCGCCTGAAGCGGCAGAATCCCCCGATGCACTCGGGAGGATTCGACATGACACAAGACGACAAGACTCGGCGCGCAAGCGTCCGGGCCGCCATGACCGCTGCAACCGTGGCGGCCGCGATCGCGCTGGCCGGCTGCGGGGGCAGCCCGGGCACGGTAGCCMACTCGTTGGGCGGCACGGTGACGGGCCTGATGCCCGGCAACCAGATCGTGCTGACCAGCGGCGAAGACAGCGTGACGCTGAGCGCCGACGGCCGGTTCACCTTTGCCCACACGATCGGCGAGGGGAGCGCCTACCGCGTCGCGCTCGGCACCACCAGCCCCACTGCGCAACCCTGCACGTCCACCTATGGCGTGGCGACGATGGGGTCGAGCAACGTCTCCAACGTCACGGTCATCTGCGGCCTGCCGGGCGGCACGGGGTCGTTCACGGCCAGCGGTGCGATGGCAGTGTCCCGTGTCAACCACACCGCCACGCTGCTGACGCAAGGGCATGTGCTGGTCAGCGCCGGCTTCAACCAGGCCACGAACACGCCACCGGCCGAACGCTACGACCCGGTCAATGGCAGCTTCGTTTCGACCGGCTACCCGCTGATCCAGCGCTTCGGCCACACGGCCACGCGGCTGCCCGATGGCAAGGTGCTGGTCGCCGGCGGCATTGAATGGACCTCGGGCCTGCAGTTCGCGGAAGCCAGCGCCGAGCTGTACGACCCCGTCTCGGGTCTCTGGACCTCGGCCGAGCCGATGGACACGGCACGCACCGGCCACACCGCCACTGCGCTGCCCAACGGCAAGGTGCTGGTGACCGGCGGCCGCGACACGCTGGGCCGCAGCCTGGCCGGCGCGGAGCTGTACGACCCCGCGACCGGCAAGTGGCACGACCTGCCGACGATGCACGACTCGCGCTGGGACCACACAGCCGTGCTGCTGCCGACTGGCAAGGTGCTGGTCAGCGGCGGCAGCCAGGCCACGCTGGGCACTCACACGCTCGACAGCAGTGAGTTGTTCGATCCGGCGAACGAGTCCTGGAACACGACCGGCCGCATGGCGCGGCAGCGCGCTCTGCACAC
>NZ_JBFUGE010000247.1:0-8642 GCF_056403075.1 Ideonella sp. P3_A4
CGCTTCGCCCGCCTGGTCAATCTGAGCCAGAACCCGCTCGCCCTCGTCCGGTGTGTGCAACTGCGCCATCAGCGCCTGGCGCTGCCGAGCGCTGAGCTCGTGCAACCGCTTCAACCACCGCTTCCAGTCTTGTTCCTGCATCGCCTTCTCCAGGGAACCCGGCTTGCCGCCGTCTACCTGGCACGATGCACTTCCACTGGCTCATGGCCTGCGCCTGTCACTACTCAATGCGCAAAGAGCCTTTCTTTTGGGCCGCCGCAAAGACGCGCAGCACGGATCAGCGCTGACGATCCAAGGCTCGTTCCGGCGCGGCGCGGCACCCAGAATCCTCGTCACCCACCCACCCTTTCGTTCCGGAGTGACGACATGCCCTTGCGATCCCTGCTTTCCGTGCTCTCCCTGGCCGCCACCGCGGCCCTGCTGCCGGCCACCGCAGCCCACGCGGCGGACACCACCGAAGCCGGTCACTGCGCCAGCACCGGCGGCGTATTGACCAAGGTCTTCCCGTTCGGCAACACCAATTCCGATGCCGCGAACTGGGTGCGCTACGGCGGCTCGGCGCAGGCCTGCACCTACACCGACGCCGACGGCGCCCGCATCACCGCTTGGGCCGGCACGTTGACCAGCAAGAAGCCGACGATGGCGGCACTGGCCTACTACGCCAAGGTGCCCTGGAATGGGCAAGGGCACGGCAACCCTGCGGCGCTGTACTGCATCCAGCTCGGTGGCACCCAGCTGATCGGCGCCATGGGCAGCGGCAGCGGCTGGGCCGCCCAGGCCGGCGACGACCCGCATGCCATGTGCATGTTCGCCGACATGTCGGCCATCGATGACTGGGGCCTGCTGTACCACGCGAACGACATCATCCGCGGCAAGGACCTGGCCACGGTGTTCAAGTTCCCGAACCCGTACTGATCCCGGTTCACCCTGTATTGGGCGTCAGCGGAGCGAGCCTATGCTTGGCGTCGTGCCGCTGCCCCGCCCCACCACCACACCGGCCCCGCCCGAACCCTCACGGCTGCTGGCCGTCGAGCCGCTGCGGCTGCAGGCGCGCGACAGCATCGAGCATTACCTCGACGCACTGAACCGCGCGTCGCCGGTGGCCCAGCGCCAGATCCGCCGCTGGGCGCCGAACGGCCACGACTGGCTTGGCGTCTCGGCAGTGCTGCATGCTGACTCGGCGGGCGCCCAGCCGACTGAGGTCTTCATCGGCGAGGGCCACTTCAGCTTCGATGTCGAAATGGCGCGGCGCAATGCCGACGCGGCACCCGACGCCTACGTGGTCGGGCTGCCCGTCACCGGCCGCCTGAGCGTGACCATCGACGGCTGCGAGACGATTGCCGAGGCCGGCGAAGGCACGATCGTCGACCCCGCACGTGTCGACCACACCGTGTTGTCCGGCGAGGCGCACTTCGTCGAGTTCTACCTGCCGCGGCGCGAGATGCTGCGCCTGGCCGCCGAGTGGGCGCCGGGCGTCGAGCCGCATGCGCCGCTGTTCGAACCACACCTGCGCGCACCGCTGGCGCAACGCCTGCTGTTCATGGCCACACAGGCCGCGCAACTGCTGCAGGCGCCCGGCCCGGCGGCGGGCAAGCAGATGCTGTTCGGCCGCTGGATCGAGATGATGGGCCTGTGCCTGCTGCACGAGCAGCCGCTGGCCCAGGCGCACACCCGCCGTTCGGCGATGATCGCGCCGGCCCCGGCGAGCTTGCGACGCGCGGTCGACTTCATCTATGCGCATGCGGATACTGCGATCGGCCTGGCCGACATCGCCGACGCGGCCTGCGTCAGCGTCAGCAGCCTGCTGCGCCAGTTCAGCGGACACCTGGGCCAGTCACCTTTCGCATTCCTGCGCGTCGTGCGGCTGGAGCGCGCACGCGCCGAGCTGCGCGGCAGCGGCGCACAGCCGGTGCGTGATGTCGCGCTGCGCTGGGGCTTCCAGAACGCGAGCAAGTTCACCCGCGCCTACCAACGGCAGTTCGGCGAACGCCCGAGCGAAACGCGAACCCGGCGCAGCTGAACGCCGCAGGCGGCCAGCGACAATCCGCGCCCATGCAATGGCGCGTCTTGCTTCTTCTCTGCGCAAGCCTTCTGTCGGCTGGCACCTCACACGCCCAGTCGACGGAAGACATCCCACCGCCGCTCGGCCGCCCGCGCATTGGCCTGGTGCTCTCAGGCGGCGGCGCGCGGGGCCTCGCGCACATCGGCGTGCTGAAGGTGCTCGAACGCGAACACGTGCCAGTCGACGTGATTGCAGGCACCTCGATGGGTGCCATCGTCGGGGGTCTGTACGCCAGCGGCATGAAGGCCGACGACATCGAGCATGAGCTCAAGCGCATCGACTGGAACAAGCTCTTCGCCACCCGCGTCAGCCGCCAACAACTGAGCCAGCGCCGCAAGGAAGAAGACTTCGAGATCGCCAGCGCGATCGAGCTCGGCATCGACCACGAGGGCTCGTTCCGTGCGCCGCAGGGTGCCGTCTCCAGCCGCGGGCTCGAGACACTGCTTCGGCGCCTGACGCTGGCGGTGCGGTCCACCGCGCACTTCGACAAGCTGCCGATCCCGTTCCGCGCGGTGGCCACCAACATGGAAACCGGCGAGGCCGTCATCCTCGGCCAAGGCGACTTGGCGACTGCGCTGCGCTCCAGCATGAGCGTGCCCGGCGTGTTCCCGCCGATCGAGGTCGATGGCCATGTGCTGGGGGACGGCGGCCTGGTCAACAACGTGCCGATCGACGTGGCCCGCGCGATGGGCGCCGACATCGTGATCGCGGTCAACATCGGCACCCCGCTGGCTGCCCGAGACACACTGAGCTCGGCGCTGGGGCTGACAGCGCAGATGATCAACATCCTGACCGAGCAGAACGTCAAGCGCAGCCTGGCCACGCTGCTGGACAAGGACCTGCTGATCGCGCCCGACCTGGGCACGCTGACCTCGGGCGACTTCAACCACGCGGCCGACTTCATCCGCATCGGCACCGAGGGGGCCGATGTGCTGCAGCCGCGCTTGGCCGAGATGGCGCTGCCCGCCGATGACTACGCCACCTGGCGCACCGCGCGCCACACCGGCACCGTACCGTCGCCGAAGCTGGCCTTCGTCGCCTTCGAAGGCACCAGCGTCACCAACCCGGGTCGCTTCGAAGGACAGTTGTTGTCGCAGCCTGGCGAGGCTTTCGATGCCGACAAGGCCGCACGCGACGCCCGCCATCTGGCCGCCAGCGGCGACTACGCGCGCGCCGACTACCGCCTGGTCGACACCACCAGCGGCGCCACCGGCGTGGTCTTCGACCTCGAAGACAAGCCCTGGGGCCCGAACTACCTGCGCGTGGGGCTGGACCTGTCGACCGACTTCGGCGGCCACAGCGCCTTCAACATCAAGATCAGCCACAACCGCCACTGGTTGACGCCCAGCGGCACCGAATGGCGCAACCGGCTGCAGATTGGCGAAGTGCCGCAGCTCTACAGCGAGATCTACCACCCGCTGAACTGGACCATCGGCCTGTGGAACGACTGGTTCGTCGCCGGTTGGGGCCTGGGTGAGCGGCGCGTGCTGTCGCTGTACCAGCCCGACGCCGGTGACGAGATCGGCCAACTGCGGCGCACCACCGGGCGCGTCGGCGTGGACCTGGGCCAACCCTGGGGCAGCCTGGGCGAACTGCGGCTGGGGTTGACGCACCAGATCGGGCGCACCGAGCCAACGCTGCTCTCCGCCGACTACGCAGGCGCAACCAGTGCCGAGACCTGGAACGAGACCGCCTTGCGGGCGCGGGTCGTGGTCGATCAGCTGGACTACGCCAACTTCCCGCAGTTCGGCTACCGGGCCGAAGGTGAAGCCCAGTTCGGCTGGCGCCACCACGAAGGCACGCAAAGCCTGTCGCGCCTGGAAGGGCAGCTCACCGGTGCCTACAGCTGGGGCGCGCAGACGCTGAATGTGTTCGGGCTGCTGGAGATGTCCGACGCGCGCGCGGACGCGATCGTCGGCCAGTATTCGCTCGGTGGCTTCCAACGCCTTTCGGGCTACCGCCCCAACCAACTCGCCGGCAACGCGGTGCTGTTCGGCCGCGTGAACTGGTACATGCGGCTGGCTGAGCCACCGGTGTTCGCACGTGGCTTCTTCGTCGGCGCATCGCTCGAAGCCGGCAACGCCTGGTCCAGCCGGCGCCAGATGTCGCTCGGCGACCTGCGTGGCGGCGCCAGCCTCTACCTCGGCGCCGACACCGGCATCGGCCCGATGTACCTCGGCCTGACCTGGGCGCCGCAGGGTGAAGCGGGCTTGGCGCTGATGATCGGCCGCCCCTGAACCACAGCGCCCTTCAGTAAACGATCACCGGCTCGATGTCGAACAGCTGCGGGTCGGCCGGGTCGACGGTCACCTTGACCCAGTGCAGCGACGGGCTGCCGAAGGTCTCGATGCGGGTCAGGTTCGTCAGCTGCTTGCGCTGGCGGTAGATCGGCATGTCGACCTTGTAGAAGTGCGTGTCGCCATGTACCAGCAGCACGCGACCCTTGAAGTTCTCGGTTTCGGCGATCAGTGCGTCCATGAAGCGGCGGTAGCCGTTGTAGCGCGGCGCCTGGCTTTCGTCTTCGTCGGTCTCGGGCAGGTCGAAGCCGGGGTCGGCCTGGAACACGGTGACAACGCCGCGTACGCCTTGCTTCTTGGCCTGCGCAAAGCTCTCGCGCAACCAGGCGATGTTGGCCGCGTCACGTGTTTCGTATTCGGCGTTGTCGGCCGCGCAGTCGGCCGCCTTGCGCGCACTCTTGAACGTGCACTCTTCGTCGTTCAGCACCCGGTTGTTGTTGCTACCCGGAATGTTGAACGTGGCGAAGACGATGCCCTGACGCTCGAAGCGCACGTTCTCGACATAGGGCGCCGGCTGGTGCTCCAGCGCCATCGTGCGCTGGCCCAGGCTCTCGGGGCGGCCGAACATCACGCGGCGCAGGTGGGCCAGCCGCTCCAGGTTGTCGTAGCCGCCGTTGTTCAGCCGATGGCAGTCGGTCCACTCGTTGTCGCCCGGGGTATAGACGGCGGGCGCCTTCAAACGAAGGAACAGCGCCAACGCCTCGGTGTAGACCACGTCGTCGCAGCGCGAGCTGCCGTCCTTCACATCGCCGTCGTGGATCGAGAACGCAATGTCGGCAGCATTGAGGCTGTTGATGATCGCGTTCAGCCCGGGGTCGTCGCCATTGCGCTTGTACGGCATGTCGCCCCAGAGCGCGAAGCTGAAGCCGGTGCCGGCGGCCTTTGCGGCCGGCGGCGAAGAAGCGCAGCCCGTCATGGCAACCAGTGCGGCGACGGCGATCAGGGACAGGGCAAGGCGTGTGGACAAGCGCATGGTCGGTTCATGGGCGGTGGGCGAAGGCGGGGAAGTATCCCCAAAGTCCTGCCCCCTCGCATGCCCCTGCGAAGGCCGTGGCCTCCGTCGGCCAGCCGATCAGCCGCGCTTGATCAACAACGCCTTGGCCACCCGCGAGCCTGTCGGCTGGCCCAGCGCGTTGCGAATCGCCACGCCGGCGTCGATCAGCTTGTCCAGGTCGATGCCGGTCTCGATGCCCAACCCGTGCAGCAGGTAGACGACGTCTTCGGTCGCCACGTTGCCGGTCGCGCCCTTGGCATACGGGCAGCCGCCGAGGCCCGAGACGCTGGTGTCGAAACTGGAGATGCCGATCTCGAGGCTGGCATAGACGTTGGACAGCGCCTGGCCGTAGGTGTCGTGGTAGTGGCCGCTGACCTCGTTGATCGGGTAGTGCTTCAGCGCCGCTTCGAGCGCGCGCTGCACCTTCTTCGGCGTGCCGACGCCAATCGTGTCGGCCACGCCGACGTGCTGCACGCCGATCTCTTTCATCAGCCGCGCGACCATCTCGACCTGCTCGGGCGCGATCTCGCCCTCGTAAGGGCAGCCAACCGCGCACGAGATCGCGCCGCGCACCTTGATGCCAGCGGCGCGCGCCGCCTCGGTCACCGGCGCGAAGCGTTCGATCGACTCGGCGATCGAGCAGTTGATGTTCTTCTGGCTGAAGGTCTCGCTGGCGGCGCCGAAGACGACGATCTCGTCGGGCTTCGTCAACACCGCGGCTTCGAAGCCTTTCATGTTCGGCGTCAGCACCGAGTAGCGCACGCCGGGCTGGCGCTTGATGCTGGCCATTACCTGGGCGTTGTCGGCCATCTGCGGCACCCACTTCGGGCTGACGAAGCTGGTGACCTCGATCTCCCGCAGGCCGGCGGCCTGCAGCGCGTGCACGAGCGCGATCTTGTGCTCGGCGGCGACAGGCTGCTTCTCGTTCTGCAGCCCGTCACGCGGGCCGACTTCGACGATCTTGACGCGGCTGGGCAGGTTCGTGCTCATGCTTCTTCCTTCACTCCGACAGGCGCAGCAACTCACCGCCCTCTGCCACTTGGTCCCCGACGGCGTACATCAGTTCCGCCACCGTGCCGGCACGCGGCGCGCTGATGGTGTGCTCCATCTTCATCGCCTCCATCACCGCCAACGCCTGGCCGGCCGTCACCGTGTCACCGGGTTTGACGTGGAAGGCAATGACCTTGCCCGGCATCGGTGCGGTCAACCGGCCGGCACCGCCGGTGGCTTCGCCGGCATGGGCGATCGGGTCGATCTCGTGCAGTTCGCGCGAACCACCCGCGCCGAACACCGCCACCCGTTCGCCTTGCAGGTAGACGGCCAGCGTGTGGCGCTCGCCACCCAGTGTCACGTCGTAGCGATCGCTGCCGAGTGCGCGCGTGGCCAGCGGCCAGCTCTCGTTGCCCAGCACCAGGCGCAAGGCACCGTCGTGCAGGCGCTCCAGCGTTGCGACGTGTTGCTCGCTGCCGACCTGCAGGTCGATGCGGCGGCGCGCGCCGCCATGGATGCGCCAGCCATTGCGGTGCGACCAGGGGTCGGCCGACTCCAGCGCAGTCTCGGCCGCCAGCACCTGCGCGATCACACCCGCGGCGGCCAGCGGCAGCGGCAGGCCCGGTGCATCGAACAGCACCGCGCGCTCGCGCTCGATCAGCGCCGTGTCCAGATCGGCGGTCGCGAACGACGGACTGGCCGCGACGCGGCGCAGGAAAGCCACATTGGTGTTCAGGCCGACGATGTGCGTGTCGCGCAGCGCCGCATCCAGCCGAGCCAGCGCCTGCGCGCGGTTCTCGCCCCAGACGATCAGCTTGGCGATCATCGAGTCGTAGTACGGGCTGATCGCATCGCCTTCGCGCACGCCGGCGTCGACGCGCACGGCAGCCGGGTCGTGGAATTGCTGTGCGTCGGCGTTGCGGCGGAAGCTCACATGCTCGGGCCAGCGCAGCACCGACAGAGTGCCGGTCGCGGGCAGGAAGTTCGCGTCCGGGTTCTCGGCGCAGATCCGGGCCTCGATGGCGTGGCCGTGGATCTTCAGCTCGTCCTGCTTGGCCGGCATCGGCTGGCCCGCGGCCACGCGCAGCTGCCACTCGACCAGGTCGAAACCGGTGATGGCTTCGGTCACCGGGTGCTCGACCTGCAGCCGSGTGTTCATCTCCATGAAATAGAAACGCAGGTCGCCGTCGCCAACTTCCTCGGCGATGAACTCGACCGTGCCGGCGCCGACATAACCCACTGCCTTAGCGGCAGCGACTGCGGCGGYGCCCATCTCGGCGCGGCGTGCTTCGCTCATGCCAGGAGCGGGCGCTTCTTCCAGCACCTTCTGGTGGCGGCGCTGCACCGAGCAGTCGCGCTCGAACAGGTAGACGCAGTCACCTTGCGTGTCGCCGAAGACCTGGATCTCGATGTGACGGGGCTTGGTGACATAACGCTCGACCAGCACATGGTCGTCACCGAAGCTGGCCTTGGCTTCACGCTGGCACGAGGCCAGTGCCGAGACGAAATCTTCGGCCTTGTCGACCCGGCGCATGCCGCGGCCACCGCCACCGGCGCTGGCCTTGATCAGCACCGGGTAGCCGATGCGCTCGGCCTGGCCCGCCAGGAACTGCGGATCGTTGTTGTCGCCGTGGTAGCCCGGCACCAGCGGCACGCCAGCCTTCTCCATCAGCGACTTGGCGGCCGACTTGCTGCCCATCGCCGCGATCGCCGACGCCGGCGGGCCGATGAAGACCACGCCGGCTGCCGCACAGGCGTTGGCGAAGGCTTCGTTCTCGCTCAGGAAACCGTAGCCGGGGTGCACTGCCTGCGCACCGGTGGCCTTGGCCGCATCAAGGATGCGCTGCCACTGCAAGTAGCTGTCTTTCGCGGCGTTGCCGCCGATGTGCACCGCCTCGTCGCAGACGCGCACGTGCTGCGAGTTCGCATCGGCGTCCGAGTACACAGCCACCGTGCGCACACCCAGGCGCTTCGCCGTTTCGGCAACGCGGCAGGCGATCTCTCCCCGGTTCGCGATCAGGATCTTCTTGAACATCAGCTTTTCCTCAGGCGCGCGCGGGAGTCGCACCGAAATGTTGGCGCAAGGCCGACCACAGGCCGCGCAGGAACTTGAACATCAGCACGATCAACGCACCCATCACCAGCAGCGCCAGTGCCAAGGTCACGAAGAAAACCACGGGGTGCACCCAGGCCAGCCACAACATCACCGGCACGGCCGCGTCACCGAGCAGCGACAGCCCGATGTTCGAGAACGGCTCGGGCGAGGTGTTGGCCGCAGCGCGCGTCGTCGCCTTGGCCA
>NZ_JBFUGE010000248.1:0-8614 GCF_056403075.1 Ideonella sp. P3_A4
ATTCACGGCCGTCACGGTCATCTCGATCGGATCCGTTGAGCCATTCGCCACAGAGGTGGGCACGCCGCTGATGATAAGTTCGGCCACATCGGAGCCGCCAGGGCCACCGCAGTCGAATGAACACGTACCGGGGTCACCACCGCCGCCGCCACAAGCCACCAACACCGCGCTGGCGGCCAACCCAGCTGCCCACGCCTTAATCCATCGAATCATTGAAAACTCCAGAACTCTCTTTTTGCCAAGCAACGCATCCAACATCAACGCGCAGCAGAGCGATCGTTCACGACCTTCGGCGTGAGGAAGATGAGCAACTCGGTGCGGCTGCTCAGCTTTACGCGTTCCTTGAACAGATTGCCCAAATACGGAATGTCGCCCAGGAACGGCACCTTGTTGATGTCTTCACGTTCGTTCTGCGTGAAAATGCCACCGATTACGACGGTTCCGCCATTTTCGACCAGGACTTGTGTCTTGACGTGCTTCGTGTTGATAGCTGGGCCCGCAATGGTCGCCTCACCGCGACTGTCCTTGGCCACGTCAACATCAAGGATGACGTTACCTTCAGGCGTAATCTGCGGCACTACCTCTAACTTAAGGGCGGCCGGTCGAAACTGAACCGACGTCGCGCCACTTGATGTCGCCACCAGATAAGGGATCTGTTCCCCTTGTTCAATGATCGCCTTTACTTGATCTGCCGTGATTACGCGCGGACTCGAAACAATCTTGCCTTTCCCTTCAGCTTCAAGCGCTGATAGCTCCAGGTTGAGGAATCGATTTGCCGTGGCACTGAACAACGACAATGCAAAGGTTGCAGCGGAGGCCGTGCTGATGGTCCCCGTGCTGGCTGGCAGGTTGACGAACTGCGAATCCGGCAAGTAGCTGGTTTGCGTGTTGGGCGTTTGCAGCGTCTGGACGCCTACGTTCGAATAGTTGCCCCCAACTGTCAGATAGTTGTTGCCGCCCACGGAGTATCCAGGGATGCCACCGCGGAGGCCGCGCAAATCGGTACTGCCCAATTTGACGCCCAACGCCCGGCCGAATTTGTCATCTGCCTCGACGATGCGTGCCTCGATCAGCACTTGGCGGACAGGAATGTCGATCTTCGCGATCATCACCGCCACCTCCTCCAACTTCGAGGGAATGTCAGAGATAAACAGTTGATTGGTGCGACTCTCGGCGAGGACGGTGCCGCGCGGAGACAGGATGCGGACATTGTTACTTGAGCCGCCGCTCCCGCCACCAGAAGGTGTGATGTTGATCGCCTTGCCGTCCTTGTCCACCATCTGGCCCAGCAATGCACGAGCAATGTCTTCGGCCTTGGTGTAGTTCAGCTGGAACGACTGGGTGCGCACCGGCTCCAGATCCGCCACCTTCTTCTTGGCCTCCAGATCCACCTGTTCCTTGGCCGCCAGCTCGTCCTTGGGAGCGATCCACAGCACGTTGCCCGACTTGCGCATGCCCAGGCCCTTGGCCTGCAGGATGATGTCCAGCGCATGGTCCCAGGGGACGTCCTTCAGACGCAGGGTGACGTTGCCGGTCACGGTATCGCTGGTCACCACGTTGAAATTGGTGAAGTCGGCAATGACTTGCAGCAGCGAACGCACCTCAATGTTCTGGAAGTTCAGCGACAGCTTCTCGCCCTGGTAGCCCGGCCCCTGGGTGAGCTTGTTCGGATCCATCTTGACAGGACGAACTTCCAGCACGAACTGGGTGTCAGTCTGGTAGGCGCTGTGCTCCCAGGCGCCTCGCGGTTCGACCACCATGCGGACGCGATCCCCGCTTTGCGTCGTCGAAATGGCTTGCACCGGCGAGCCGAAATCAGAGACATCGAGGCGGCGACGCAACGCCTCGGGCAGGGTTGAACGCAGGAACTCGACGACCAGGTTTTGGCCTTGCTGCTTCAGGTCCACGCCGACCTGGGTGCTGGCCAAGCCGACGATGACACGGCCCGAGCCATCAGGGCCGCGCCGGAAATCAATGTCGCGCAGTGGCAGTTGCTCGGCGTTTTGACTGTTGGCGAAATGGACTGGTTGAGTAGTACCTGCCGACGTCGTCGCCACCGAACTCGGCACCGCTTCCAGCATGATCAGCAGCGACTTGCCCTGCAGTTCCGTCCGGTAGTTGGTCGGTTGCTTCAGGCTTAGCACCAGCCGCGTCCRATCGCCCGAGTTGGCGATGTTGACGCTGCGAACGTTGGCCGAGTTGATGTCGACGGCCGACTTGCCCACGCCATTACCGACGTTCGGCAGATCGATCGCCACGCGCGGGGGTGCCTGAATCGCAAAGCCTGCCGGAGCAGTCGTCAGCGGCTCCGACAACTCGACACGAATGACTTCACCGTTCGCCTGCTGGTTGCTGCTGATCGCACGGATCAGGTTCTGAGCCCAGGTCAGCCCCGGCGTTGCCAGGCCCAGGGCCAGCAGCAGCCCACCCACAGTCCAACTGCGCATCTTGCGTGACTCCAACTTGTATTTCATTGCKCCTTCTCCTGAAGCTGGAGGGTCGTGGTGCGCTCGATCCATTCGCCCGCCGCGTCCTGCACGAGCTCGCGCAGCGACAGTTCCGTTTCGCCGATCTTCGTGATCTGCCCGTAGTTCTGGCCGATGTACTCGCCCGACTTCACATAGTGAAGCAGCTTGTCGACCTCGATCAGTGCATGCGGCTTGCCCTGCCGGGTGACCGTGCCCACCATCTTCATTGCATCCAGCGGATAAGCTTCCAGCGGCTCTTTGCGTCGACGCA
Organism: Ideonella sp. P3_A4; assembly: GCF_056403075.1. Lineage (NCBI taxonomy): Bacteria > Pseudomonadati > Pseudomonadota > Betaproteobacteria > Burkholderiales > Sphaerotilaceae > Ideonella > Ideonella sp. P3_A4. The sequence goes on from NZ_JBFUGE010000248.1 coordinate 2,740, forward strand.
GCTGCGCGGCCACCATGGCATTCGACTGGCCGCTGTCCATGCGCGTGCCCGCGGTGACCTTCTGCGCACTGAAGGGCTCGATGCCCGTGATCGATGCATAGGGCTGAGGCACAAATTTCTTGGGTGCAGCGATGGGCTCAACGTTTGGCTTGACCTCGCGTTTTTGCTGCTCCATCCACTGCGACAGCTCATCGGTATTGGCGCCGCAGCCTGCCAGAACCACTGCTGCGCCAAGCACCGCCCACAATCCAAGGCGCTTCATGACTTCTTGCCCTTTTCCTTCGACTTGGCCGCAGCGGCCGCGCGCTTGACTTCGGCCACTTCCGCTGCGTCCAGGTAACGGTAGGTGCGCGCGGTCGCCTCCATCATCAGGGTGCCCGAAGTGTCCTTCGGTGGCGGCACGATGGTCAGGTTGTGCAGCGTCACGATGCGTGAAAGATTCGCCACATCGGCCACAAAAGAGCCGACATCGTGGTAACGGCCAGACACCTTGATCGCAATCGGCAGTTCGGCGTAGTAGTCCTTCACCACGACCTGCCCGGGGCGGAACAATTCGAACTGCAGACCGCGGCCGATACCGGCTTGGTTGATGTCCGACAACAGCGCGTCCATCTCGGCCTTGCCGGGCAACTGCTTCTCAAGCTGTGTGACGTACTCCTGAACCTGCTCCTTCTGCTTCTTCAGCTCGTTCAGGTTCACCGCTTGCGTCAACTTGGAGCGGTAGTCGTCCTTCAGCCGGGGCTCCTTGGCCCGCGCTGCTTCGAGGGACTTGTCAGCGTCGCTCAACACCGCCAGCCAGCCCAGGCCGACCACGGCGATGGCCACGGCAATGCAGGTGGCAATCTTCGGCAGGATCGGCCATTGGCCGGGCTCTTTGGGGTTGAGGTCACGGAACTGCGCCGCTCCGCGGCTCAAGGCGGCGCCGACGTCGATGCTGGGGGTGCTGGATTTGCTGGTGGCCATCATGCGCCTCACGAAACCTTGGCCGGCTTGGCGGTTGCCGGGGCGCTGGCGGGCTTGGAGCCGCTCAGAGCGCCGCTGGCACCACTGGCCGCCGACGACGGCGCTTGGGGCCGCTTGATCGACACGCGCATCGAAAAGTCGAACAGTCGGCGCTGGTCACGGTCCTTGCCCTGCGTCACGGCCTTGATTTCCACCAATTCCGGCCGCTCGAGCCAGGGTGAGTTGTAGGCCGTGTTGCGCAGCATTTCAGACACACGCTCGTTGGTCTGAGACATGCCGCCGACAGTGACCACGTTGCCGTTTTGCTTGACCGACGTCAGGTAGATGCCCTCAGGCGTCTGCTTGACCAGTTCATCCAGCAGGTAGACGGGTACGTTGCGGTCGGCCTGCAGGTCTTCCACGGCCTTTTGGCGCGCCTTCAAGGCATCGATCTCGGCACGCAGCGCTGCGATGTCCTTGATCTGCTCTTCGAGCTTCTTGATTTCATCGGACAGGTAACGATTACGCGTGTCCTGGAACGACGTCAGCTGCTGCAGCACACCAAACCACAAGATGACGAGGCCGACACCGACGATGCCAGCCAGGCCCAAGGCCGAAAAGAACGCGCGCTTGCGTTCCTGGCGCCGGGCTTCGCGGTGGGGAAGGAGGTTGATCAGAATCACTGCACGAACCTCCGCATCGCCAGGCCACAGGCCGTCAGGTACGACGGCGCTTCACGGCGCAGCTTGGCCTCGCGCACTGCGGAGCCGAGCTTCATGCTCTCGAATGGATTGACAACCTTCGAAGCGAAGCCGGTCACGTCCTTCACGCGCTCGCGCAGGCCCGGCATCGCCGCCGTGCCACCGGCCAGCATCACGTAGTGCACCTTGTGGTGCGGCGTACTGGTGAAGAAGTACTGCAGCGCACGGCCGATCTCGTGGGCCAGGCTGTCGACAAAAGGCGTCAGCAGAGTAGGTTCGTAGTCTTCAGGCAGGTCGCCGCTGATCTTCTTCTGCTCGGCTTCTTCGTACGAAAAACCGTACTGGCGAGAGATGAGTTGGGTCAGTTGCGAGCCGCCGAACGATTGGTCGCGGTCGTACAGCATTTCTTCTTCGCGCAGCACTTTCAGGCTGGTCGTGTCAGCACCGATCTCAAACAGCGCCACCAGCGAGTCCTTGCCCTGGTCAGGCAGTGCATTGATCAAACGCCCCATGGCCAGACGCGAGGCGTGCGATTCGATATCGAGCACCACGGGTGTCAGGCCAGCGGCTTCTGCCAAGCCTTGGCGATCCTGCACACGATCCTTGCGGGAGGCCGCGATCAGCACGTCGACATCGCCGACGGAGCCGGCATTCGGGCCGATGACGCAGAAGTCCAGGCTCACCTCGTCCAGCGAGAACGGGATGTACTGGTGCGCCTCGGACTCGACCTGCAGTTCCATCTCGTCTTCACGCAGACCGGCCGGCAGGACGATCTTCTTGGTGATGACGGCCGACTGCGGCATTGCCATGACGACATGCCGGGTCTTGGTGCCACTGCGGCTGACGACGCGGCGCACCGCATCGGCCACTTCATCGAATTTCTCGATCTGGCCGTCGACGATCCAGCCTTTTTCGAAAGGCTCGCTCGCTAAACGTTCCAGAACCAGTTCTCCGGAAGTGGACTGGGACAGCTCGACCAACTTGACGCTGGAGGAGCTGATATCGAGGCCAATCATCTGCGGATGCTTTTGGCCCAACAGGCGATCAAGAAAACCCACGAGTCAAAGCTCCAGCGGCGCCACAACAGGACGCAAAGTTAACAAAGCACTTCAATCCTAGCAGCAAGAGTGTTGAGAAACAAAGGAAAACTGCCCGGCAAAACCCGCTGCCCGTTGCGCCTGGCATACGTGGTTCGGTCATATCCAGCGGCTTGCGCCCAGGGTTTTCACCATCCTTGGTGACAAGCCGTTCATGCCGGAAAGCAGGTGTGTGCTGACGACTTGTTCCACTGCCGACATATTGGCCGTCCGATATGCCCCCATTTCTATAATCGGCCGGCCCATCGCAGGAGCCCCATGAGCGAAGCCGACCGCGCCGATTCCCCTTCTCCGCCCTCCTCGGGTGGTTCCGTAGCCCGCACTTGGTGGGCCGTCCTTGTCCGCCTGGCCCTGGGTGGCCTCGGACTGATTGGCGCCGGCTTGCTGGTAATCCTGATCTGCGCAGCGATCGCGCTCGCAGTGGCCTACCCCAACCTGCCTGAACTCGACTCGGTCACAGACTACCGCCCCCGCCTGCCGTTGCGGGTGGTTTCGGCGGAAGGTGAACTGCTGGGCGAGTACGGTGACGAACGCCGCACCTTCACGCCGATCGGCGAGATCCCCAAGGTCATGCAAGATGCAGTGCTGGCGATCGAAGACGCGCGTTTTTATCAGCACAGCGGGGTCGACTACATCGGCGTGATCCGCGCCGGCGTCGCGCAGTTCGGCTCGGTGGGCAGCCAGGGCGCATCCACCATCACGATGCAGGTGGCGCGCAATTTCTACCTGTCGACCGAGAAGTCGCTGACGCGCAAGCTCTACGAGATCCTGTTGGCGCTGAAGATCGAAAGCCAACTCAGCAAGGACCAGATCCTCGAGTTGTACATGAACCAGATCTACCTGGGGCAGCGCGCCTACGGTTTTGCCGCCGCCAGCGAGATCTACTTTGGCAAGCCATTGAAGGACTTGAACGTCGCCGAGGCGGCGATGCTGGCCGGCCTGCCCAAAGCCCCGTCGGCCTACAACCCGATCGCCAACCCGCGCCGGGCCACGGTGCGCCAGCAGTACATCATCGACCRCATGCTCGACAACGGCTTCATCACCGCCGAGCAACATACCGCGGCCAAGGCACAGGAGCTGAAGTACCGCGTGCCCACCGACCTGCCGGTGCACGCCGAGTACGTGGCCGAACTGGCACGGCAGATGATCTACACACAGTACGGCGCCGAGGCCTATACGCGTGGCCTGCAGGTGCAGCTGACGGTGCGCGCGAACGACCAGATGGTCGCCTACCGGTCCCTGCGCAAAGGCTTGATGGACTACGAGCGCCGTCAGGTCTACCGCGGCCCCGAGGCCTATGTCGACCTGCCCGCCGATCCCAAGGCGGTCGATGCGCGCGTCGCTGAGGCGCTGGCCGACCACCCGGACAACGACGAGTTGAAGGCCGCCGTCGCGCTCGAAGCAGGCCCCAAGAAGGTCGTGGCGGTGTTGCAGTCGGGCGAATCGATCACCGTCACCGGCGACGGGCTGAAACCGGTCGCCTCGGGCCTGGCCGCCAATGCCGACGCGAAGCGCCAGATCCGCCGCGGCGCGGTGGTTCGAGCCATCAAAGGCCCCAAGGGCGACTGGACGCTGACCCAACAGCCCGAGGTCGAAGGCGCTTTCGTGTCGATCGAGCCCGGCACCGGCGCGATCCGCGCGATGGTTGGTGGCTTCGACTTCGGCAAGAACAAGTTCAACCATGTCACGCAGGCTTGGCGCCAGCCCGGTTCGAGCTTCAAGCCGTTCATCTATTCGTCGGCGCTCGAGAAGGGCTTCACCCCGGCCACTGTCGTCAACGACGCGCCTTTGTTCTTCGACGCCGGCTCGACCGGCAGCCAGCCCTGGGAGCCGAAGAATTACGACGGAACCTTCGATGGGCCAATCCCGCTGCGCCGCGCGCTGGCGCGATCCAAAAACATGGTGTCGATCCGCGTGCTGCAAGCGGTGGGTGTGGAATACGCGCGCGATTGGGTCACCCGCTTTGGCTTCGATCGCGAGAAGCATGAACCCTATCTGACGATGGCGCTCGGTGCCGGCTCAGTCACGCCGATGCAGATGGCCACCGCCTACAGCGTGTTCGCCAATGGCGGTTACCGCGTCAACCCGGTGCTGATTGCCCGCATCACCGATGCCCGCGGCAAGGTGCTGCAGCAAGTTGACCTGAAAGCGCCGGACGCATCGCAGCGGGTGATTGACGCGCGCAACGCCTTCTTGATGACCAGCCTGATGCAGGAGGTGACCCGCTCAGGCACCGCCGCGCGCGCACAGGCGACACTGAAGCGGCCGGACATCTACGGCAAGACCGGCACCACCAACGATTCGATGGACGCTTGGTTCGCCGGCTTCCAGCCGACGCTGACGGCCATCGTCTGGATCGGTTACGACACACCGCGCAAACTCGGCGATCGCGAAACCGGCGGCGGCTTGTCACTGCCGGTGTGGATCGAGTACATGGGCCAGGCACTCAAGGGCATCCCGGTGACCGAGCCGCCCGCGCCCGAAGGCGTGGTCAACGTCGCTGGCGAGTGGTATTACGACGAGTACAGCCCGGGCCAGGGCATCACGACACTGGGCACGGAAGAGAAGTCGCCGGAGGCGCCGACCGAGGACGAGAAGAAGGGCATTCTCGACCTATTCCGTTGACCCCCACGCCCCCTTCCGGGGACTGCCACCCCAAGGGGGCTCGCGCAGCGGACCGGCTGAGCCGGGTCCGTGCACGCCACTTGGGGTGCGGCGGCTCCTGCGGAGCGCCGCGTGAGCGTTGCGTTAGGCGGCGTTGAAGGTCAAAGGTTTGCCGGCCTGGGCACTAGCCTGCTCGGACAGGCGCTGGAAGAAGTCCACGCCGTCTTTGGTGTCCAGCCACTGGCCCGAGGGCTGCAGGCGGAAGTGGTAGCCGCCGGCCTTGGCCGCGAGCCACAGCTCGTGCAGCGGAGGCTGGGTGTTGATGATCAGCTTGCTGCCATTGGGCAGCGCCAGCTCCAGCAGGCMGCCGGTGCGGTGGCCATCGATGTCGATCAGGTCCTCGTCGAGCCAGCGGTCGATCTGGGCCTCGATCGAGGCCAGCGCTGCCGAAGCGCGCTGCATGTATTCGGCATCAGAGAAGGCGGAAGCGGTCATGGTCGTCGGTACACTTCGCGGCATGCCGTACCGCGT
>NZ_JBFUGE010000249.1:0-8571 GCF_056403075.1 Ideonella sp. P3_A4
GTCCAGCACCTCGCGCAGGTCGAACGGAATCGCCTCCAGGTCCAGCCGCCCGGCCTCGATCTTCGAGAAGTCGAGGATGTCGTTGATGATGCCCAACAGCGCCGTGGCCGCGCCGTGGATCTTCTGMGCCTGATGGCGCTGGCCTGCTTCCAGCTCGCCCTGCAGCAGCAGGTAAGACATGCCCAGGATGGCGCTCATCGGCGTGCGGATCTCATGGCTCATGTGGGCCAGGAAGGCGCTCTTGGCCTCGCTCGCGATCTCGGCCGTGTGGCGCGCCTCGCGGTCGGCCTCGGCTTGGCGACGCTCGGTGATGTCGCGCGCGACGCCCGCGGTGCCGGCCGCGTGGCCGTCGGCATCGATCAGGGCTGTCTTGATGGTCTCGATGAGCCCGATGCTGCCATCGGCGCGGGCGTGCTGTTCCTCGATGCGCCGTGTGCCGCGCAAGGTCATCACCTCGGCGTCGTCGTTGCGGTAGCTTCGCGCCAGCTCTGGTGGGTGGACGTCAAGGTCCGTCTTGCCGAGCATCTCCCGCGGGTCTGCAAAGCCCTTGGCCGCCGCGAAGGCGCGGTTGACGGCGGTGAAATGGCCTTCTGCGTCCTTCATCCATGCCAGGTCGGGCATGTTGTCGAGGATGGCCGCCATCCTTGCATCGGCATTGCGCAGTTCCAGCGCCTGCCGGGCCAGGCGCTCGCGCATCCCGTTCAGTGCCTCCACCAGTTGATCGAGCTCGTCTTCCTCGCGGTGCGTGCGCCGCAGCTGCAGGGGTGTCGCATCGCCTTCCAGGTTGACGGTGCGTGCCGAAGCAGCAATGTCCAGCAGGTGGCGTGTTGCCAGCTTGTGCACCACGAACAGGATGAAGAAGGCGACCAGGAAGGTCTTGGCAGCGTTGCTGAGCAAGATGACGACGGCCTGCGCCGCGATGTCGCGGTAGATGTCCGCCAGTGTGGCCTCGATGCGCAGCACCCCGATCGCCTCGGGGTTCGGGCCGCAGCACAGGAGCGGAAACTCCTTCACCACCCCATCGCTTTGGCGCTGGCCGCGGAACACTGCAAACGGACGGACCGCACCGCCCGTCTCGCGCACCTCGGCGCCGCTGATCGAGGGGAGTCGCACGATGCCGTCCAGTTGCTCCTCGATCTGCCGTGTGTCTACCGCCCACAGACTCTCCGCCAGGCTGCGCGCGCTGGCCTGCTCGATCTCGCCGAAGCGGCCTTCCAGCCGAGCGCGTTCGCTGCGGTAGCTCAGACTGAGCTGCAGCACCGTGAGCACGAGCGTGACGAGGGTGCTGAACAGCACCACGCGCAGCAGAAGAGCGACAGCGATGCCGCCGTGCGGCGTGGCCGCCACCGCCGCCCACCAACCGCGTGGATACCGCGGTGAAGCCTGGAGCGATGCGGGCTCCGTTGCCGGCGTCGAGCGCTTGGACGGCCTCATTCGCCGTAATGTATCTGTGAAGCCCAAGTTGCCGAAATCGGCCCGGCACGCCCGGAGCCGCCCCGGGCAACCCGCGCCGTTCACTGCTCGGCCCTGACGATCGCCTGAATCACCTCGACAAGCTGCGCGCCGACAGCGCGGCGGACGCCCCAAGCCGGTGGGTCCCGCAGGTCATCGCTTCATTCTGCGTCCGAGAGCGGGCTCACTGCACTCCTGGCTCGACGACCACGCGTCCGATCAACCCCGACGGCTGGTTGGCAGGTGATTCCACCAGCACGGTCAGCGTGCGCCAGCCGGAGCCGCGTGGCAGCACCACCTTGAGCGGCCCGGGCGCCGGGTCGTTCTTGGTGCCCAGCTGCACGCCGTCGCTCCAGACCTCGGCCTTGCCGGCGATCTCGCGGAACACGATGCGGCCGCGGCCGTCGTTGCGATCCCCACGCACGCCGAACGATGCGCGGTAGGCCCGCCAGGCCAGACTTTCCGGCGCCTGCTTCATCGGCGGCTCGCCCCAGCCCCAGCTGTTCATGTCGCCATAACTGGGTGCCATGGCCGGATCGGGCCGCGTGGCCTGCGGCGGCGAGATGCGCCAGCCACCGACCTTGGTGAACGGCTCGGCAACGGCCACCGAGGGCGGCGGCGTCACGGCCTTCACGTCCAGGCTGAGCAAGGCGCTCTCGAGGCCTGGCGACGCGGCACGCAGCGTGAGCGCGCCCTGCCCACCGCGCTGCGTCTGCAGGATCACCTGCGCCAGGCCGTTGAACAGCTTGCGCTCGGGCGCCTTCTCCGGTTCATGCGAGTTGGGATCGCCGTTGCCCACGCCGATCAGCGTGCCCACGCCGTCCACCTGAAAGTGCACCGGCGTGTCGGCGGTGGGCACCGGGCGGCCCTGCGCGTCGACCACGCTCACCGTCACCGGCACGGCATCGCGGCCGTCGCCTACGAGCGCCTGACGGTCGGGGGTCAGCACCAGGCGGGCTGGCGTGCCACTGGTTTCCACCGCATCGCGCGCTACCTCGGCGCCGTTGCGCAGCGCCAGGGCTTCGAGCCGGCCCGGCGCGTACGGCACCTCGAAGGTCACCATGTCGATGGGGTCGACGTCCCCCTCGCCGACCGTCTTGCCATCGAGCAGCAGCCGCACCCGCGACGCGTTGGTGGCCACCATCACCTTGACGGCCAAGCCTTCGCGGCCGGCCCAGTTCCAGTGCGGCACCACCTTGATGATGGGGCGCTCCTTGATCCAGTGCGCCTGGTGGATCCAGAACGCCGTCTTCGGGAAGGCACACAGGTCCATCGCGCCGAAGAACGAGTTGACGCTGGGCCACTCGAAGGGCGTCGGCTCGCCGCGGTAGTCCAGGCCGGTCCAGAAGAATCCGCCGGCCACGTAGGGCCGCTCGACGATGGCACGCCAGGCCTTGCGGTGCGTGGTGCCGAAGCTCGACGGTTCCTCGTCGTAGGTGGCCATCACCTGGGCCTTGGGGTCGCTCTCGAAGGCGCCGCGGGTCATGTAGGACGCGGTGTCCTCGGTGCTGGTCATCGGCAGCTTCGGGTTCTGCTGGTGGAAGCGGTCGTAGGCCCAGGTCTGGTAGTTGATGCCCGCCACGTCCACCACCTGGGTGACGTTGATCTCGCCGAAGATGCCGTCGTGCATGGCAGCCGTCACCGGGCGCGTCGGGTCCAGGCTCTTGACGGCTGCGACCATGCGGCGAGCCATCTCATGGCCCGGCTCGCCACTCTGCAGAGGCTCTTCGTTGAAGATCGACCACAGCACCACACTCGGGTGGTTGCGGTCGCGCCGCACCTGCCACGTGAGCTGCTGCATGACCTCGGGCGCAGTGTTGAAATTGCGGTTCTCGTTCATGACCAGCAGGCCCAGGCGATCGGTCATGTCCAGCACCTCGGCCGCGATCGCGTTGTGCGAAAAGCGAATGGCGTTGACGCCCATGGCCTTGAGCTGGCGCAGCCGGAACTCCCAGATCGAATCTGGCACCGCCACGCCGACGCCAGCATGGTCCTGGTGGATGGCCACGCCCTGCAGCTTCACCGGCTGGCCGTTCAGGAAGAAGCCGCGGTCGGCATCGAAGCGGATGCTGCGAAAGCCGGTCTGCACCTCGGCGCGGTCGAGCTCGGTGGCGCCGTCGCGCCCTCCATCGCGCAATACCGCGCGCACGCGGTACAGCGCCGGCTTTTCCAGCGACCACAGGCGCGGCTGGGCGACGGTCAGTTTCAGTCGCGCAGTGGCCGACTTCAGCGGATCGACCTGCACGCGCGTCCTGCCCCGTGCCACCTCGCGGCCGTCGGGGTCGAACACCGCCACGTCCAGCATCCCGCCGCGCGCCACCTTGGCGCTGCTGGCCAGGTCCACGGCCACCGGCAGCGTCCAGCCCGAGCCTTCGGCCACCGGGTTCGCATGCAGCCCGTCGGTGGCGATGTGCAACGCGTCGCGCTTGACCAGCCAAGCGTGGCGGTACATGCCGGCGCCTTCGTACCACCAGCCCTCCTGCGCCTGGGCGTCGACACGCACGGCGATCGCATTCACGTCCTCGCCGTAACGCACGTAGGGCGTGATGTCGATGGCGCGGCCGTTGTAGCCCGACCAGTTCCGGTTGACGAGGATGCCGTTCACCCACACCGTGCTGTGGGTGGCGATGGCGTCGAACTGCAGCTCGATGTGGCGGCCGCGGTCTTCGGGCGCCAGCTCCACGTAGCGCCGATACCAGCCGATGCCGCGCGGCCGGTACCCCTGCGAGGCGTTCTCGTTCTTGTCGAACGGGCCTTCCACCGCCCAGTCGTGCGGCAGGTCGAGCCGGCGCCAGGCCGAGTCGTCGAAATCAGCCGCAGCCGCGCCGCCGGCGCCGCCGGCCTTGGCGCTGCCGTAGCTCATGCCGTGGCCCTTGATCGGCGGCGCCGCCACGTCACCCAGTTGGAACAGCCAGCCGCCGTCCAGCGAAAGCCGCTCGCGCGAACCCGCCATCGCGGGCGCCGCCAGTACCGCGAAGCCAAGCAGCACGGCGCCGCACAGGCGCAGGCCCTGCGTCACGCTGTCTCGAAGCAAACCGAGCGTCATCATGCAGGTCTCCCACCCATTGATCATGCGAATCGATTCAGCCGCGCACGGCCCGCGCCATCCAGCTTGATCGACCAGATGCGCCCGCCGTGGCGCAACGCCACCATCGCGTGAGGACGGCCCTTCAAGCTGAGTTGCTTCGGCGCGCCCTCGGCCCAGGCGAGATCGACCTCGATGCCACCGCGCACGCGCAGGCCCTTGACGGCGCCTTCGGGCCAGGCCTTGGGCAGCGCCGGCAGCAGGTGCACTTCACCGCCCCAGGACTGCACGATCATCTCCAGGATGCCGGCCGCACCGCCGAAGTTGCCGTCGATCTGGAAGGGCGGGTGCGAGTCGAACATGTTCGGGTAGGTGCGCGTGGGCCCGAGCAGCCCGAGCAGGATCGAATGCGCGCGCTCGCCGTCGCCCAGGCGCGCCCACAGCGCCAGCCGCCACGCTGTCGCCCAGCCGGTCGATTGGTCGCCGCGCCTGTTCAGCGTCGTCTTGGCGGCCGCCACCAGCGCCGGCGTGTCGCGCCTGTTGATCTGCTCACTGGGATAGACCGCGTACAGGTGCGACACATGGCGGTGCTGCTGTTCCGGCGCCTGGGCGTCCCAGTCGTCCAGCCATTCCTGCAGCTGGCCCTGCGCGCCGATGCGGTCGGCGGGCAGAAGCGCGCGCGCCTTGCGCAGCGCCATCTCGAAGCCGCTGTCGCCTTCCTTCAGCAGCGCATGGGCCTGCAAGGTGTGGTCGAACAGGTCGCGCAGGATCTGGCGGTCCATGGCCGGGCCGGCACACAGCGAAGCGCCGGGCCGGTGCGCATTTTCGGGCGAGAGCGACGGCGAGGTGACCAGGCCGCGGCCCTGAGGATCCTGAACCAGAGTGTCGAGGAAGAACAACGAGGCGCCCTTGAGCAAGGGATACAGCCGCCGCAACAGAGGTTGCGATGGGTGGTACTCGTAGTGGTCCCACAGCGTGTTGCACAGCCACGCGCCACCGCAGGGCCACAGGCCCCACTGCGGGCCGTCCACCGGCGCGGCGGCGCGCCACAGGTCGGTGTTGTGATGAGCCACCCAGCCACGCGCGCCGTAGCTGCTGCGCGCCGTGCGCGCGCCATTGATCGACAGCTCCTCGACCATGCGCAGCAGCGGCTCGACACACTCACCCAGATTGCCCGGCCCGGCAATCCAGTAGTTCATCTCGGTGTTGATGTTGATCGTGTACTTGCAGCCCCAGGGCGGCCGGTTCCCCTCGTTCCAGCGGCCCTGCAGATTGGCCGGCTCGCCGCCCGGCCGTGATGAGGCCAGCAGCAGGTAGCGCGCGTACTGCACGTACAGCGCGGCCAGCGCCGGATCGGGGTGTTGGGCCACCTCCATGATGCGGGCGTTGGTCGGCCGCGCATCGGTCGCGGCGGGCGCGCCAAGCTGCAGCGCCACGCGGCGAAAGCTCGCCTGGTGCGCCTGCACGTGGCGCTTCTTCAGTTCGGCATAGGGCCGGCGGGCCGCCGCGGCCGTGCGCTCGCGCACCTGCTTGACGGGGTCGCCGGAGACATCGTCGAAGCGCACGAAGCTGGTCGCCGCGGCCACCAAGATGGTCAGCTTGCCGGCGCCGCGCACTTCGAGCCGATCGCCCACCACCTGGATGCGGGCGTCGCCCAGCGCCTGCAGCCGCAGCGCGTAGCGCAGGCCCGATGGAATGCCGGCGTCGCCGATGTTGCGGCCCTGGATCAGCAGCGCCTGCGGGCCGTCGGCGCCGATCTCCAGCCACGAGGGCCGCTCGCCCTGGCGCAGCGGCTCCTGGTGATTCCATGCCGCGCCGAGCAGCGACACGGCGCCGGTCTCCTTGTGGTACTGCGTGGCGCCGTACTCGGCGTCAGCCGGATGGCGGTAGCCCAGGTCCAGGTCGAACTTGCCGCCCTGAGCCTCGAACTGCAGCACCAGCACCTGATCGGGCTCGCTGCAGAAGACTTCGCGCCTGTGGCGCACGCCGCCACTGACGAAGCGGGTGGCGGCGATGGCCTGGTCGAGGTCGAGCCAGCGGCGGAACTCGCTGGTGCCATCGAGCCCCGCAGTGGCGATGAACAGGTCGCCTGCCGTGCCGTAGGGCATCTGCACGATCGGCCTGGCCATGAACTCCTTGGATGCCAGCGCTTCGGCCTCCGCGTAGCGGCCTTCGTTGATCAAGGCACGCAGGCGCGGCAGGGCCTGCAGCGCATCGGGGCTGTCCKGGGTATAGGGGCTGCCGGCGGACAGGGTGTCGATGTTGAGCTGCACCCTCTCCTGCGCCATGCGGCCGAAGACCATGGCGCCGACGCGTCCGTTGCCCACAGGCAGTGCCTCTATCCAAGGGCCGGCAGGTTGGTCGTACCACAGCGAGAGGTCCTGGCGCTCGCCGCGATCAGCCACGGCCAGTTTTGCCCCGGCCAGGCCGGGCCACGCCAGGCCGATGCCGGTGGTGGCAAGAAAGTGTCTGCGGTTCGTGTGGAAGCTGGTGGTCATCGATGTCGGTTCAATCAAATCTGGCGCGCAGCTCAATGCGGCAGCGCCGCGTTGGAGCGCAACTCGAAGGTCGCGGACAAGACGTCGACGCCATCGCCCGGCTGCCCGGGGCCGACGTAGAGCCGGTAGCGGCCGGGGATCAGCCGGCGTTCGCCGGCCGGCGTGACGAAGCTTAGGTCGCGCGGCGCGAGCTTGTAGGTCAGCTCGCGGGCCTCGCCCGGCTGCAGCGCCACGCGCTGCACGCCGCGCAGGGCGTGGCGCGGTGCCCCCTCGAAGGCCGGAGGCGCGATGTAGAGCTGCGGCACCTCGTCGCCGGCGCGGGCGCTGGTGTTGCGCAGCTTGGCCTTCACGACCAGGCCGTTGTCGGCACTGCCGCGCAAGGGCACCACGCTCAGGCCGCTGTAGTCGAATGTCGCGTAGCTCAGGCCGAAACCGAACGGGTACACCGGGGTGCCGTCGTAGTAGCGGTAGGTGCGGCCCTTCATCGTGTAGTCGTCGAACGGCGGCAGGTCCTCCACGCTGCGGTAGAAGGTCAGCGGCAAGCGCCCGCCTGCGTCGGCCTTGCCGGCCAGCACCTCGGCCACCGCCAGTCCGCCCGCCTGGCCCGGATACCAGGCCTCGACGATGGCGGCGGCGTTGTCCTTGGCCCAGGCCAGATCGATCGGACCGCCGTTCATCAGCACCACGATCAGCGGCTTGCCCAGCGCCTTGGCGCTTTCCAGCAGCCGGCGCTGGTCGGCCGGCAGGGCCAGCGAGGTGCGGTCGCCGCCGGAGAAACCGTCGATGGCCACCGGCATCTCTTCACCTTCGATGTCCGAGGTCAGGCCGACCGCGGCAATGATCACGTCGGCCTGGTCGACCGCGGCCTTCATGTCCTCTTCCAGCCGGGTGGTGACTCGCTTCCACAGCAGGGCCGACACCGACCCGACGCCGGGCTCGGTCTCGAGCCGCAACGGATAGCGCTGACCTTTCTGCAGCTCGACATCGACGAGCTTGGGCCGTTCGCCCCAGCCCGAGTACTTCTCGGCGCGCACGCCATCATTGCCGGTGCTGATCTCGCCCTTTGCACCGTACAAGCCGATCCGGTAGCGGCCCGTCTCCGGCGGCACCAGGAAGCCACTCCAGACCACTTTGTGTTGCCCCGACACACCGGGCGCCAGTGCCGCGTTGGAAACGACTTCAGGTTCCACGCGGGTGGCCGCGGGCCTGGCCTCGATGGTGCCATCCGTCGCAGCGTTGTAGTACTCCGCCCGCAGGCCCGGTTGACCGTCGGGCGTGAGCAAGGCCGTCGTCGGCACCGGGTCGCCGTCGGTGATCGACGCCGTGAACGGCACATGCGTGATGCGGGCGTCCGGCATCGCGCGGCGCAGGCCGTCCACGACCGAGAAGGTCTCGACCATGCGCTCCGACGCGTAGTTGCCGCGTAGCACGCGCGTGGAATCGCCGTGCGGGCCGACCAACGCGATACGCACGCCGGGCTTGAGCGGCAGCACGCCGTCGTTCTTGAGCATCACCAGGCTCTTTATCGCGCTCTTCAGCGCCAGCGCTCGGTGCCCGGCGGCACCGACGGCAGAGGCCGGCACCGGCGCCTTGCTC
>NZ_JBFUGE010000250.1:0-8566 GCF_056403075.1 Ideonella sp. P3_A4
GACACGTTCATGCCGATGAAGCCGCASGCACCAGAAAGGATTGCGCCGAGGACGAAGCCAATGGTGGTCTTGGCGTCGAGAGCAATGAAGATCAGCACCGCCAGCACCACACCGACGATCGCGATGGTCTTGTACTGTCTGGCTAGATAGGCTGCCGCGCCTTGCTGCACAGCCCCCGCTATCTCTTGCATGCGGGCATTGCCCGCGTCCTGGCTCAAGATCCAGCTGCGCTGGATGAAGCCATAAAGCACAGCCGCGAGGCCGCACGCCAGCGCCACATACAGCGCCATGGTGTTCGATATCAAAGGGTTCTCCTTCCGCTCACTGACACTTACTTGGTGCGTTGCGCCCGCAAGGCCGGGGCATGCTTTTGGCTGCCCGAAAGGGCGCGCGACGATGCTAAGGGGTACCTTCTGCAGCCCGGCATGGTGTTTTCCTGCGGTGCAGCATGGGCGGCGGCCAGTGTCTGCAAGCAGAGGGGAAAGGGCAAGGCCGTTGTCAGCAGCCTTCGTAGAATCGGGGTTTTCCCGCTCAACCGCCACCTTCCGAGAACACCATGAGCCTGCACAACGTGACCCCCGGCCCCAAGGCGCCCGAAGAGTTCAACGTGATCATCGAGATCCCGATGAACGCCGACCCGATCAAGTACGAAGTGGACGAAGACAGCGGCGCGCTGTTCGTCGACCGCTTCATGGCCACCTCGATGCACTACCCGTGCAACTACGGCTACATCCCGCAAACATTGGCTGACGACGGTGACCCGGTCGACGTGCTGGTCATCACGCCGGTGCCGCTGATCCCGGGCGTGGTGGTCACCTGCCGCCCGCTGGGCATGTTGCGCATGGACGACGAGGCCGGTGGTGACAACAAGCTGCTCGCCGTGCCGATCGACAAGATCCTGTCGATCTACACCCAGTGGCAGAAGCCTGAAGACCTGAACCCGCTGCGCCTGAAGACCATCCAGCACTTCTTCGAGCACTACAAAGACCTCGAAGCCGGCAAGTGGGTCAAGGTGCTGGGCTGGGAAGGCAAGGACGCTGCGCTCGAAGAAGTGCGCACCGGCCAGGCCAACTGGAAGGCCAAGCAGGCCTGACCAGACTACCTGACTAGGCAAGGCGCCGAAACGCCGATTGCCTTGAGGTATCGTCAGCGCTGGCGTGCCGCCTGATGGAGGCGGCCGCGGCGCCATACCGCAACGCCGCCTACGGGCGGCGTTTGTTTTGTGGCGCCGAAGTTTTCGATCAGGAGTCGAACCGATGCGCAAGATCCCGTCCGGGTGGTTGATCGCGGCCAGCGCCATGCTGGCCTGCTCGGCACAAGCTGCCCCCGCCCGCAAGCCGCAACCCAAGACGCCGCCTCGCGGCAAGCCCGCCGCCACCGCGCCGGCTGCCCCTGCAGGCGCCACGCTGCAGCCTGTGCGCAGCGTCGAGGGCATCGTCGAATACAAGCTGCCCAATGGTCTGCAGGTGCTGCTGGCACCCGACGACGCGAAGCCCACCACCACGGTCAACCTGACCTATCGCGTTGGCTCGCGGCAAGAGAACTACGGCGAGACAGGCATGGCCCACTTGCTGGAACATCTGCTGTTCAAGGGCTCACCCAAGTACCCCAAGGCCTGGGCCGAGTTCACCAAGCGTGGCCTGCGTGCCAACGGCAGCACCTGGCTGGACCGCACCAACTACTTCGCCAGCTTCACGGCCAACGAAGACAACCTGCGCTGGTACCTGGGCTGGCAGGCCGACGCGATGGTCAACAGCTTCATTGCGCGGCGTGACCTGGACACCGAGATGACGGTGGTGCGCAATGAGATGGAGATGGGCGAGAACAACCCGTCGCGCATCTTGTTCGAGAAGACGCTGGCGATGATGTTCCAGTGGCACAACTATGGCCACGACACCATCGGTGCGCGCGCCGACGTCGAGAACGTCGACATCGGCCGCCTGCAGGCGTTTTATCACCAGTACTACCAGCCGGACAACGCGACGCTGATCGTCAGCGGCAAGTTCGACCCGGCCAAGGTCATCGCCTGGGTGCAGGCCGAGTTCACCAAGATCCCGGCGCCCAAGCGCACGTTGCCGCACCTTTACACGATCGACCCGGTACAGGACGGCGAACGCGCGATCACGCTGCGCCGCAACGGCGGCGTGCCGCTGCAGTTTGCGGCCTACCACGTGCCGCCCGGCGCGCACCCCGATACAGCGGCCGTCGAGCTGCTCGGCCTGGTGATGAGCGACGTGCCGTCCGGCCGCCTGCACAAGAAGTTGGTCGAAGGTCAGTTGGCGGCCAACGTGTTCTCATGGAACGCCGCGCTGGCCGACCCGGGTTTTGCGCTCTTCGGCGCGCAGCTGGCCCCGGGCCAGGACGCCGACAAGGCACGCGACGCACTGCTGGCAACCGTTGAATCGGTGACGACGCAGCCCATCACCGAAGAAGAAGTCAACCGTGCCCGCGCCAAGTGGCTGAAGGACTGGGACCTGCGCTTCTCTGACCCCGAGACTGTGGGTGTCGCGCTGTCCGAGACCGTGGCGCAAGGCGACTGGCGCCTGTTCTTCCTGCTGCGTGACCGTGTCAAGACGGTGACTGCGGCGGACCTGAACCGCGTCGCAACCGAGCGCTTCCTGCGCGACAACCGCACGCTCGCCACCTTCGTGCCGACCGACAAGCCGACGCGGGCACCCAAGCCCGAGAACGTCAACGTCGCCGAAGAGCTGAAGAGCTTCAAGCCGGTCGAGACGATCGCCAAGGTCGAGGCCTTCGATGCTTCGCCGGCCAACATCGAGGCGCGTACGCAACGCTTCGAGGTGGCGCCGGGGCTGAAGGTGTCGTTGTTGCCCAAGGCCACGCGGGGCGATGTCGTCAACGCGCAGATCTCGCTGCGGCTGGGCGATGAGGAAAGCCTGAAGGGCCAGTCGACGACAGCCGAACTGCTGGCCGCGATGCTGGACAAGGGCACCGCGAAGATGAGCCGCCAGCAGTTGCAGGACCGCATGACGGCGCTGAAGGCCGAGATCCAGTTTGGCGGCTCGGCCGACCACCTGATGGCCAACATCCTCACCACGCGCGAGAACCTGCCGGCCGTGATCGATCTCGTCGGCCAGATGCTGCGCGAGCCGACCTTCCCGGCCGATGGGCTGGACGAGGTGCGCCAGCAGGTCATCTCCTCCGTCGAGCAAAGCCGCAAGGAGCCCGAGGTGATCGCCGAGGATGCGCTCGACCGCCATGGCAACCCGTACCCGAAGGGTGACCTGCGCTATGCCCGCACCTTCGACGAGACAGTGGCCGAGGTCAAGGCAGCGACAGTGGCGCAGATCAAGGCCTTCCACCAGCGCTTCCTCGGCGTCGGCCGCGCGCAGTTCGCGGCGGTGGGCTCGATGGATGTGCCGGCCGTGCGCGCTGCGCTCGACAAGGCATTCGCCGGCTGGGCTTCGTCGGCTGCGTACAAACGCGTGCCGCATCCGCTGGTGGCAGCGCCCGCGGCCCGGCTGTCGTTCGAGACACCGGACAAGCAGAACGCAACGATGATGGTTCGCCTGCCGTTGCCGCTGAAGGAGCTGGACCCGGACCAGGCACCGCTGATGGTGGCCAACTTCGCGTTCGGCAGCGGTGGCAACTCGCGGTTGTGGAAGCGCATCCGCGAAGGCGAGGGCCTGAGCTACGACGTGCGCAGCAGCCTGGCCTGGAACGCCGAAGACGCCAACACCGGCTGGCAGGCCAGCGCGATCTTCGCGCCGCAGAACCGCGCCAAGGTCGAGGCGGCGTTCAAGGAAGAGGCCGAGAAGTCGATCAAGACCGGCTTCACCGCCGACGAGATTGCCCAGGCCAAGGCCGGCCTGCTGAACTATCGCCGCCTGTCGCGGGCACAAGACGGCAACCTCGCCGGTGGCCTGGCGAACAACGACTACCTGGGCCGCAAGTTCAACGTGGCCCARCAGCTGGACGACGCGATCGCGGCGGTGACGCCCGAACAGGCCGCGGCTGCCTGGCGCAAGTACATCGACCCGCAGCGCTTCGTCAGCGCGGTGGCGGGCGATTTCAAAGGCAAGTGAAGCTCAGGGCGGCGGGCTCGGCTCGCCGCCTGTCTGTGCCTTGAACGGGTTGCGCTCGCGCAATTCGTCGATGTAGGCGGCGACCCCGGCGCCCTCGCGGGCGAGGAAGTCTTCGATCGCGCGGGCGAACTGCGGATGCGCCAGCCAATGGGCGGACCGGGTTGGCGTCGGCGTCAAGCCGCGTGCCATCTTGTGTTCGCCCTGCGCGCCGCCCTCGAAGCAGCGGTAGCGCTGTTCGATGCACCACTGCAGCGGCTGGTAGTAGCAGGCCTCGAAATGCAGGAAGGGCACGGCCTCGGTCGCGCCCCAGTAGCGGCCCCAGGCCCAGCCGCGCGCGGGGTCGATCGCGACCAGCGAAGCCGCGATGGGCCGGCCCTCGCGTTGCGCGATGAACATCAGCCAGTGCTGCGGCAGCTCACGCGCGACGCGGTGAAAGAACTTTAGGTTGAGGTATGGCGTCGAGCCGTGCGCGCGGTAGGTCAGGCTGTAGCAGCGGTGAAAAAAGCGCCAGTCGGCCTCGGTGATCGCGGCGCCTTCGCGTACTTCGAAGGTTATGGCGGCTTCGGCCACGCGGCGCCGCTCTTGCTGGATCTTCTTGCGCTTCTCGCGTTGCAGCGCGGCCAGGAAGTCGGCGAAGTCRGCGTAGGGCTGGTCCGCACGGTTGCGCCAATGGAACTGCACGCCGTGTCGGATCATCCAGCCATCGGCGTCCGCGGCTTCGAAGTCTTCGTCGTTGCCGAACAGCAGGTGGGCCGATGACCACTCGTTTCGCATCGCCAGGCTGCGCAGCGCCCGCATCAGCGTCAGCCGGTCTGCGGCGCTGCGCGCCAGCAGGCGAGGGCCGGGCACTGGTGTGAAAGGCACCGCCGCCAGCAGCTTGGGGTAGTAGTCCAGCCCATGGCGCTGGTAGGCATCGGCCCAGGCCCAGTCGAACACGTATTCGCCGTACGAATGTGATTTCAAGTACGCCGCGACGGCGCCCACCAGCCGGTCACCGCGATGCAGTGTGATGAAGGCTGGCGCCCAGCCCGAGTCGCCCGAGGCGCAGCCCGTCTGATGCAGGGCCAGCAAGAACTCGTGACGCAGGAAGGGCAGGGGATCGGCCTGCGCCGAAAGCAGCTCGTTCCACTCGGGTGCTGCGATGTCGGCCGGGTCGCCATGGACTCGAATGACATAATCGATTGCTCCGCTCTCTGTATCGCTCATGCGCAGCCCGGACTCAGTCTCAGGCACCGTTTTGGTGGCTTTGGCCCAGATCAACGCGACGGTGGGCGATCTGGCTGGCAATGCGCGCCTGATGGCCGCCGCCGCCCGCGAAGCCTACGCGCAGGGCGCCCGCCTGGTGCTCGCGCCCGAGTTGGCCTTGACCGGCTACCCGCCTGAAGACCTGCTGCTGCGCCCCGCGTTCCTGCACGCCTGCGAACAGCAACTGGCGGCCTTGGCCGCCGAGCTGGCTGATTGCGCGGGCTTGCATCTGATCGTCGGGCATCCGTTGTCTTGGGGTGATGCGCACGATCTTAGGTCGAAGTCCTATTCCCTGCCGCGGCGCTTCAATGCGGCCTCGGTGCTGGCAGGGGGGCGCATCCAGGCCACCTACTGCAAGCGCGAGCTGCCCAACTACCAGGTGTTCGACGAGCGGCGCTACTTCGTGTCGGGCCGCGACGCCGGCCGCAGCCCGGTGGTGATCGATGTGCAGGGCGTTCGCTTCGGCATCCTGATCTGCGAAGACGCCTGGTTCGACGAGCCAGCCGAGTCGGCTTGCATAGCCGGGGCTGAGGTGCTGTGCGTGCTGAACGCCTCACCCTTCCACCAGGACAAGCACGACGAGCGCGAAGCGCGCATGGCCGCGCGCGCGAAGGCTTGTGGCGTGCCGCTGCTGTATTCGCATCTGGTGGGCGGGCAGGACGAGGTGGTGTTCGACGGCGCGTCGTTCGCGGTCGATGCGCAAGGCGTGTTGCAGGCGCGGGCACCGATGTTCGAGGCGGCGACGCTGCTGGTCGAAGTGAGCGCCGAGGGAACCGCCAAGGGCGATGTCGCGCCGGTACCCTCGGTCGAGGCGCAGGTCTGGGGGGCGCTGGTCATGGGCGTGCGCGACTACCTCGGCAAGAACGGCTTTCCGGGCGCGATCATCGGCCTGTCGGGCGGCATCGATTCGGCGCTGGTGCTCGCGATCGCAGTCGACGCGCTCGGCGCCGACAAGGTGCGCTGCGTGATGATGCCGTCGCCCTACACGGCTGACATCTCATGGCTCGATTCGCGCGACATGGTGGCGCGCCTCGGCGTGCGCTACGACGAGATCGGCATCACGCCGATGTTCGATGCGTTCCGCGGCGCGCTGGCCGAGCAGTTCGCCGGCTTGGCCGAAGATGCGACCGAAGAGAACATCCAGGCGCGGGTGCGCGGCACGCTGCTGATGGCGCTGTCGAACAAGACCGGCTCAATCGTGCTGACCACCGGCAACAAGAGTGAGATGGCGACCGGCTACTGCACGCTGTACGGGGACATGGCCGGTGGCTTTGCGGTGATCAAGGACGTGGCCAAGACGCTGGTCTATCGCCTGGCCGTGTGGAAGAACGAGCAGCCCAGCGTGCGCGCCGACGGCTCGATCGGCCCGGTGATCCCCGAGCGCATCATCACCCGCCCGCCCTCGGCCGAGTTGCGGCCGGACCAGAAGGACCAGGACAGCCTACCGCCCTATGAGGTGTTGGACGCGATCCTCGCTCGCTACATGGAAGACAACCAGGGCATCGAGGAAATCGTGGCCGCCGGATTCGACCGCGCCRATGTCGAACGGGTGACCCGGCTGATCAAGATCAACGAGTACAAGCGGCGCCAGGCGCCGGTGGGGATTCGCATCACCCACCGGGCCTTCGGAAGGGATTGGCGCTACCCGATCACGTCGAAGTTCCGTGCTTAAATCGAACCGAACCAGACTCTTTCCCCACGGAGGCCGCCCATGAAACAGATCACCGCCATCATCAAGCCGTTCAAGCTGGAGGAAGTGCGCGAGGCGTTGGCCGAGGTCGGGRTGTCGGGCTTGACGGTGACGGAAGTCAAGGGTTTCGGGCGGCAAAAAGGCCACACCGAGTTGTACCGTGGCGCCGAGTACGTGGTCGACTTTCTGCCCAAGGTGAAGGTCGAGGTGGTGGTGCGTGATGCCGATGTCGACCGCGCGATCGAGTCGATCGTCAAGGCGGCCAAGACCGGCAAGATCGGCGACGGCAAGATCTTCGTCACCGCGGTGGAGCAGGTGGTGCGCATCCGTACGGGTGAGACGGACGAAGCGGCTGTTTAAGCCCCCACGCCCCTCCCGGGGCTGCCTTGCAGGCCGCGCCGAGCCAGAGGCTCGGCCCTTTGCTAGGCACGAACAGTCCTCAGGACTGTTCATGTCCGACCTCGGCCCCTCAAGGGGGGGGCTCGCGCAGCGGACTGGCAGAGCCAGATCCGCGCACGCCACTTGAAGGGGGCGGCGCTACGCGCGCCCCGTTCGGCGCGGTCAGATTCTGCTGAAGTCTTCGGGCTGTGTTGCGCGACTGGCTTCAGCAGCCAGCTGATCCAGCAGGGCCGCAGGATCGGTGTGCACAGTCAGCATCGATTGCTGATGCTGGTCGACAAAACCGGCCTGCTGAGTGTGGTCCATGAAGGCCAGCAGCGGGTCGTAGAAGCCTTCGATGTTGAGCAGGCCGATCGGTTGGTCGTGGTAGCCGAGGTGGCGCCAGGTCCAGACTTCGAACAGCTCTTCGAAGGTGCCGATGCCGCCGGGCAGGGCGATGAACACGTCGGCCAGTTCGGCCATCAGCTTCTTGCGCTCGTGCATGGTCTGCACGACGTGCAGCTCGGTCAGGCCGCGG
The DNA here is from genome assembly GCF_056403075.1 of Ideonella sp. P3_A4. Classification (NCBI taxonomy): domain Bacteria; kingdom Pseudomonadati; phylum Pseudomonadota; class Betaproteobacteria; order Burkholderiales; family Sphaerotilaceae; genus Ideonella; species Ideonella sp. P3_A4. The sequence continues at coordinate 7,898 of NZ_JBFUGE010000250.1, forward strand.
TGGCCAACCTCACGGTTGACCAAGCGCTCGGGGATCACGCCGACGGCCTCGGCGCCGGCGGCCATCGCCGCAYCAGCCGTCGCGCCCATCAGGCCGACGTTGCCGCCGCCGTAGACCATGCGCCAGCCACGCTGACCGATCTCACGGCCCAGGGCTTGTGCGGCCGCCAGGAAGGCCGGCRAGTTGCCGAAGCGTGAGCCGCAGTAGACGCAGATGCTGAGTTTTTTCTTCATGCGATAAAGCGGGCCCACAAGGCCGCGCCCCAAATGCTCACGCACATCATCAACGCCATCCACACGGCCGCGCTGGCCACGTCCTTGGCCCTGCCGGACAGTACATGGCGCTCGGGCCCGATGCGGTCGATCGCGGCCTCGACCGCCGAGTTCAGGAGCTCGACGATCATCAACAGCCAAACACAGCCGGCGAGCAGGGCCACCTCGACCCAGCTTCGACCGACCCAGAACGACAGCGGCACCAGCACGACGGCCAGCGCGGTTTCCTGGCGAAACGCGCGCTCGCCTTGGTAGGCCATGCGCAGGCCGCGCATCGAGTTGATCCAGGCCTGACGCAGGCGGCTCAGGCCACCCAGTGTCTTGGGTGCAGTGGTGTTGGGTGGGGCGGTGCTCATCGGCCCCGATTTTGACAGGCGCCCGAGGGCCAGCCGTGTCA
>NZ_JBFUGE010000251.1:0-8554 GCF_056403075.1 Ideonella sp. P3_A4
GCAACTGACCGAGCAGGTCCAGACGCTGCAGCGCAACCTGCTCGACATGAACAACCAGAACGAGCAGTTGCGCTCCGAAGTGGCGCGCCTGCGCGGGCAGGACGAGCAGATGCTGCGTGACCTGTCCGAGGTGCAGCGGCGCCAGAAGGACATCGCGCAAAACGTCGACGAGCGGGTGCGCAAGCTCGAGCCGCAGCAGGTGTCGGTCGACGGCAAGGAGTTCTTCGTCGAGGCCGAAGAGAAGCGGGCCTATGACGACGCAATGGCCATGATGCGCGGCGGCGAGTACGACAAGGCCGCGCCGGCACTGGTCACGTTCCTCAAGCGTTACCCGAGCAGCGGCTACGTGGACTCGGCGCGTTACTGGCTGGGCAATGCCCAGTACGGCCTGCGCCAGTACAAGGATGCGATCGCGACCTTCCGGGCTTTCGTGACCGCGGCGCCGGACCACCTGCGCACGCCCGAGGCCTTGCTGGCGCTGGCCAACTGCCAGGCCGAGCTGAAGGACAACAAGAGCGCCAAGCGCACGCTCGAAGAGCTGATCAAGCAGTATCCGAAGTCGGAAGCCGCGCAGGCCGGCCGCGAGCGCATCGTCACACTGAAGTGACCGGGTGAACGACCACCCCGCGACAACGCCCAGCGCGCCGCCGGAAGACACGCCCGATCTGGAGCGCCGCTTCGGCGGCTTGCGGCGGCTCTATGGCCACGCCGCCTACGAGCGGCTGCGCACGCTGCGCATTGCGGTGGTGGGCCTGGGCGGCGTGGGCTCTTGGGCGGTCGAGGCACTCGCGCGTTCGGGTGTGGCCGAGCTGGTCCTGATCGACATGGACCATGTCGCCGAGTCCAACATCAACCGGCAGATCCAGGCCACCGGCGCGACGCTGGGCATGGCCAAGGGGCAGGCGCTGGCGCAGCGCGTGGCCGATATCCACCCAGGCTGCACCGTGCATGTGGTGGACGAGTTCGTCGACGCCGCCAACTGGCCCGGCCTCTTGCCCGGGCCCGTGGATGCGCTGATCGATGCCTGCGACCAAGTCCGCGCGAAGGCCGCGATGGCTGCCTGGGCCTTGCAAGAGCGCGTGCCTTTGGTGTGCTGCGGCGCGGCCGGCGGCAAGCGCCACGCTGAGCGTTTGGACATTGCCGACCTGGCCGCGGTCACGCATGACCCACTGCTCTCGTCATTGCGCCAACGCCTGCGGCGCGAACACGGCGCGGTCAAAGCAGGCCAAGGCGCGATTGGCGTGCGCTGCGTGTTCTYGCGCGAGAGCGTGGCGCCACCGGCCGATGCGGCGTGCGACACCGGCGCCGGCGCCGGCGAAGTGAGCGACGGCAGCTTGAACTGCCACGGCTATGGATCGGCAGTCACGGTGACCGCGAGTTTTGGTTTTGCGGCGGCGGGCGAGACGCTGGCGTTGTGTCTCGCACCACAGGCCTCTTTTCAATCAAGAAAAAGTCATGATATGATCTAGGGCTCTACCGCAGTAAGGGTTGTTAGCTCAGTCGGTAGAGCAGCGGACTTTTAATCCGTTGGTCGCAGGTTCGAATCCTGCACAACCCACCACTTGCTGGAAAGGCCGCCAAGGCCAGTTCAGCAGGCGTCGAATGAGATCTCAGGGCTCTTAGCTCAGTTGGTAGAGCAGCGGACTCTTAATCCGTTGGTCGAAGGTTCGAATCCTTCAGGGCCCACCAATTCGAATGAAGAAGGACTTGCCGAGAGGCAAGTCCTTTTTTCATGGCCGATCCGCCGCGCCCATGATTCTTGAAGGCAACGGCGTCGCCACCGGCTGCGGTGTTGTCTGACTGCCGGCAGGTGCGGGCGCCGACACGGGCAGCCGAGCCCAACGGCTAAGTTCTGGTGACTGCTTCATGCACGCCACGATGGACTGGTCCCACCTCTTTTCGCTCACGCTGTCGCCTTTCGAGCTGATGCTGCGGGGCACGCTGCTCTACTGGTTTTTGTTCTTCGTGTTCCGCTTCGTGCTGCGGCGCGATGCGGGCTCGATGGGCATCACCGACTTCCTGTTCGTGGTGCTGATCGGCGACGCGGCGCAGAACGGCATGATCGGCGAGGGCACCTCGTCGGCCGACTCGATGCTGCTGATCGCCACGCTGGTCGGCTGGAACGTGCTGCTGGACGCGCTGGCGTTTCGCTCACCCGCTTTCGAGCGCTTCGCGATGGGGCAACGCAGGTGTCTGTTCAGGAACGGCCAATTGCAGCGCCGCCAGATGCGGCGCGAGTTCATCACCGCCGAAGAGCTGAAGGAAAAGATCCATCAAGAAGGCGTCAAGGACTTCGACGGCGTCGACCAGATCTTCCTCGAGCCGAGCGGTGAGGTCACGGTGATTCCGAAACAGGCGGGCAAGAAGTAGGGCCCGCGTGCTTGCTTAGCCGCCGCGCTTGGCGGTGAGCGTCACCCAGGCTGGCGCGTGGTCACTCGCTTTTTCGAGGCCACGCATCGCGCGGTCGACCCCCGCATCCTTTAGCCGCTTGCTGGCCGTCGGGTTCAACAACAGGTGGTCGATGCGCAGCCCGGCATTGCGAGGCCAGCGCTGGCGGAAGTAGTCCCAGAAGGTGTACATCGGCTCACCCGGATGTTTCTTCGCGATCGCATCGGTCCAGCCTTGTGCCAGCAGCTCGCGGTAGGCCGCTCGCGATTCGGGTTGCAGCAGCGCATCGTCGAGCCACGATCGCGTGTTGTAGATGTCGGCCACGTCGTCGGTTGGCACGACGTTGTAGTCGCCCACCAGCAATACCGGCTCCGGGTGGTCAACCAGGCTGCTGGCATGCGCGATCAGGCGCTTGAACCACGCCAGCTTGTAGTCGAACTTGGGGCCGGGTTGCGGGTTGCCGTTGGGCAAGTAAAGGCATCCCACCAGAACCCCATGTGCGGCAGCCTCAAGGTAGCGGCTTTGGGTGTCCTCGGGGTCGCCCGGCAGGCCGCGCCGGGTCTCGATCGGCTGGTTGCCACGGGCCAGGATGGCCACACCGTTGTACGACTTCTGGCCGCTCCACAGTGCGCCGTAGCCGGCCTCTTCAATCGCCGCCTTCGGAAAGGTCGCATCCGAGGTCTTGATTTCCTGCAGGCAGACGATGTCGGGTTGGGTTTCATCCAGCCAGCGCAAGAGGCCAGGCAAGCGGCCGTTGATGCCGTTGATGTTGTAGGTCGCGATCTTCATCAGGGCGGTCCTCTCGAGGGTCGATCCTATCGATGCCGGCAGCAATCGGCACACCCGTGAGCTTGCTGGTCATGGAGCGCTCTCGGTCCATCGCCCCCACATGCCATCCAGCGCGCTGCTGCTGCGGCTGGTCGCACGCCGATGGCGCGTGCCAAGGTGCCTGCCTACAGTCCACCCCATCGACAGCCCTCTCCACCCAGGAGCCCACCATGACCCGCAGCCCCTTCCGTTTCGCGCAGCAAGAATCTCAGGTTCGCCGCACGGCCGCTGGCGTGGCGCTGGTGATGGCGCTGAGCCTGATGGCAGCGCTGGGCCAGGTGGCCGACGGCCAATACGACGACGCGCTGATGGCCCAGGCCGACGACGCGCCGACGCAGGTGGTGGTGGTCACGGCCAAGCGTCTGTCAGGCGCTTGAGTTCCCTCGAAGCCTGCCGTGGCTCTGGCCGCGGTTTGCGCGTCGTCGCCGCGGCAATGCCATGATGGCGGCGTGAAAGACCCGGCCCCCAAGCGCAACCGCGCACAACTGCCCGCGATCATCGACGACCACGGCGCCCCCAGCGGTGCCTCAAGGGTCGCCGCGGCCATCCTCGGCTTTCTTGGCGAGGTGCCGGGCTCGAACGCCCAGGCCAGCCGCCAGCCGGCCGAAGCCGCTCGAACGATTGCCGTCAAATCGTCTGCCAAGGCGGCGGCGGCCGCGGGCACGCTGGCATTGCCGCCCGGGCCACTGGGCTGGCTGACCATCCTGCCGGAGATGCTGGCCGTCTGGCGGATCCAGGCCAGCATGGTGGCCGACATTGCGGCCTACTACGGCAAGTCCGGCACGTTGACGCAAGAGCAGATGCTGTACTGCCTGTTCAAGCACACGGCGTCGCAGGCGGTTCGCGACCTGGTGGTGCGGATGGGCGAACGCATGATCGTCAAGCAAGCCTCACTGAAGGCGTTGCAGGTCGTGGCCCAAAGCATCGGATTGAAGGTGACGCAGCGCGGGCTGTCGCACGGCGCGTCGCGCTGGCTGCCGGTGATCGGCGCGATGGGTGTGGCGGCCTACGCCTACTACGACACGGGCCAGGTCGCCAAAGCGGCGATCGAGCTGTTCGAGCGCGACATCGAACTGCGAGCGCCTGACGAGGCTCGCTGAAGCCAGCGGAGCCGCCCCTTCGCCCGATGCCCATCAGACCAACTGGTCTCCCAGCTGGTGGCGCAACTCGGCGACCAGTGCTTCGAGGTGAGGTGCGTAGTGTTTCCAGCGGCCGGACGAACGGGTGTACAGGGGCTGCCGCACCTGCCACGCGCTGGCAGTTTTCACCAGCGACGGCACCTCGTGAAAATGCAGGCAAGTGTCTTCCCATGGCAAGCCAGCACTGGCTAGCAGGCGTTCGATACTTGGCTGAGGGGCCTCCACCAGGGCGTCGTAGTCAACATCATGAATATCGTCGCTGTAGAGCGTCTTCCAATGCACCATCAGCCGACGGTATTGGCCGTACCAGTGCGCCGTGTCTGCCAAGTCCAGCGCATAGGGCATCGAGTGGCTCAGGTGCAAGAAGAACACTGCTAGGCAGTTGTCGATCGGATGGCGTCGAGTGTGCACGATCTTGGCATGCGGGAACATCGCCTTGATGAGGCCGATATGAAGGAAATTGTCCGGCCGCTTGTCGGTCAGGATTGTGGCGTTCGGATGCAACGCGCCCGCGGCAGTGAGATAACGTGCTCGCAGATGTTCGATGACTGTTGGTTCGATGCGGGTGCCGCTACCGTGCAACGTCGGCAGGTGCTCCTTCACCAACGCAGGCAGCAGGTCGAGCTCGCCGCCGGCGGTGACCCGGGAATGGCTGGCCAGGACCCGCTCGACCAGTGTTGAGCCGGAGCGAAACATGCCGCAGATGAAGATCAACTGTGGCGTGTCGGCAGTTGGCGGTTCCGTGCGGTCTTGTGCGTGGGGGAAAGCTTCGATCAGACGTTCGATCGACTGTTCGTGGGCCGACCTGTCGTAGCGAACCGTCCGTGGGTGCGCGATCCGCCGGCTGGCCGCGTTAGCCGCCGCATACGCTGCAAAGGCTTCGTCGTAGGCCGCTACCTTGTCGAGAGCCGCGCCCAGGCTGAAGCCCAGGTCCGCATGTTCCGCCGCCACAACTCCTGGGCGCGCGATGGCTTGCTTTAGCCGCAGGATCAATGGGTCACCGATGTCGGTCAGAGGCGTGATCGTCGACAGCCGCGCCAAGGCCAAGGCGTTGTGCGGGTCAATGGCGAGCGCGGCTTCGTACTGGGCGGTAGCAAGCCGCTCGTCCCCGCGGTGCTCGAACAGATTGCCCAGATTGAGCATAGCCGGCACATAGCGCGGGTTCAACATCAGCGCTGCGCGCAGCTCCTGTTCGGCTCCGTCAGGATTTGCCAGATTTTCGGCCAGGATGACGGCGCGGTTTAGGTGGACTTCTTCAGGCTGGTCGGCGCACAGGTCCAGCGCATGCTGGTACGAGACTAGCGCGTCGTCGTAGCGCCGTGCCCGGCTCAGCAGGCGCGCCAGGTTGTACCAACCATCCGCCAGCTCGGGTCTCTGTTGCAGTGCACGCTGATATGCGTCGATCGCCTCAGGCTCCCGGCCCGTGCGGGACAAATGATCCGCGCGTGCAAGCAGGGTGTCGACATTGGGTTCTGGAGTCACGGGTAGGCAAGGTGGACGGGTATTGGACGCATGGTTGCGTAGCTTACGTCGCGCGCGCCCTGCGCCGCCTTGGAGCCGAAGTCGTCGTAGAGCAGATGTTGGTGAAGCAATGGCCGGGCCGCCATGCATCAATCGACGGCGATCCAGTAAACGTGGCCCTTCTCGCACTTGTACTCGGCGAGCGTCTTACCCGCCTCCTGGCGGGTGTTGCCCGTGGCCGTCATCGTCGTCTTGTCGATCGGGCAGGGCTGCACTTCAATGACGGCGTGCACGCCCGCCAGCAGCAGGGCCGCTGCGAGGCTCAGGCCTGTAGTGAACTTGCGCATAGGGCACCTCCATCCGGGATGGCGGCAAAGCCCGTTCCCGCGCAGGGGGCTCAGCGCAACTCGTCGCCCAGCTGACGCCGCAACTCGATGACCACCGGATCGAGGTGCCGCGCGTAATGCTGCCAACGGCCCGATGAGCGGGTGTACATGGCCTGCCGCACCTGCCAGACGCTGGCCGTCTTGACCACGGCATCCTTCTTGTGAAAGTCGAGGCAGGCGGCCTCCCACCGCAAACCGAGGCTGCCGATCAGGCTGCGGATCTGCGGCTCCGGCTCCTTGACCAACGCGTCGTAGTCGACATCAAGAATGTCCGCGCCGTAAAGCGTCTTCCAATGCTGCATCAGCCGATGGTATTGGCCGTACCAGTGCGCCACGTCGGACAGGTCCAGCGCATAGGGCATTGCGTGGCTCAGATGCAGGAAGTAGACCGACAGGCAGTTGTCGATCGGGTGACGCCGGGTGTGGACGATCCGTGCTCGCGGAAACATCGCCTTGATCAGGCCAATGTGGAGGAAGTTGTCGGGCCGTTTGTCGGTCAGCACGAAGGCGTTCGGGTGAAGCCCACGCACCGTGGCAAGGTAGCGCTCCCGCATGCGGGCGACCACCCCCGCGTCGGCGGGCGCACCGGTGCCGGCCAGACCCGGCAGGTGCTGGTGCACCAGGGTTGGCAGCAGGTCCAGCTCGCCCCCTGCGGTGACCTGCGAGTGGCTCGACAGGATCTGTTCGACCAGCGTCGAGCCGGAGCGGAACATGCCGCAAACAAAAACAACCTGGGGTGAGCTCTCGGCTGCCTTGCCCACTGGTGCGGGCTGGGGGAAGGCGTGAATCAGGTTGTCGACCATCTGCTCATGGGCCTGGCGGTCGTAGTGCACTCCTGGCGGTGCGGCGGCTTGGCGGCTTGCCTCGTTGGCAGCCTGGTAGGCGGCAAACGCATCGTCGTAAGCCGCGATCTTGTCGAGCGCCGCGCCCAGGCTGAACCCCAGGTCGGCGCGTTCGGCCGCCTGGGCGTTGGGCCGTGCAATGGCCTGCTTCAGCCGTTGGATCAACGGGTCGTCAGCGCGGGACAAAGGCTGGATGCTCGTCAGCCGTGCCAGCGCCAGGGCATTGAACGGGTCGAGGAACAGGGCCCGGCTGTAGTGCGCGATCGAGCCTGACCGGTCGCTGCGGTGCTCGCAGATGTTGCCCAGGTTCAGCAGCGCCGGCACGTAGCGCGGGTTCAGGGCCAGCGCGGTGCGAAGCTCGCGTTCCGCCTCGACCGGGCGCGCCAGGTAGTCCGCCAGGATGACGGCGCGGTTCAGGTGCACTTCTTCGGGGTGGTCGGCCTTGAAGTCGAGCGCCTGCTGGTAAGCGAGCAGGGCTTCGTCGAACCGGCGCACCCGGCGCAGCAGGCGCGCGAGGTTGTACCAACTGTTGGGCGAATCCGGCCGCAGTTCCAGCGCCTTCTGGTAGGCGACGATGGCATCGCGCACTTGCCCGATTCGGGCCAGCTGCGCGGCCTGGGCGAGCAGGGTGTCGACGCTTGCTTCGGGAGTCACGGCAGATCCGGGAGCGGGATTGGATGCAAAAAAGCCCATCAGCGCAGGGAAAGTGGCTCGGCTAGACTGCATAGCTTACGTGCTCGGCGCCCGCCGCATGTCGCCCTTGTTTCACAGTTCCCCACACCATGCCCGTTTCCGAGACCGCGCTGCTTGACGCCTTGCGCACCGTCGTCGACCCTCAGATCCAGCAAGACTTCGTTTCGGGCAAGCAGCTGCGCAACCTGCGCATCGACGGCGACAAGGTGTCGTTCGAGGTGGAGATGGGCTACCCGGCGAAGAGCCAGTATCCCGCGCTGCGGGCCGCGTTGACGGCAGCTGCGCGCGGCGTCGAAGGGGTCGGCTCCGTCGACATCCAGTTCGGTTTCAAGGTCGTGGCCCATGCCGTTCAGCGCGGTGTCGCACTGCTGCCGCAGGTGCGCAACATCATCGCCGTGGCCTCGGGCAAGGGCGGCGTCGGCAAGAGCACGACCACCGCCAACCTGGCGCTCGCGCTGGCTGCCGAAGGCGCACGCGTCGGCATCCTGGACGCCGACATCTACGGCCCCAGCCAGCCGATGATGATGGGCCTCAGCGGCCGGCCCGAGAGCGAAGACGGCAAGACCATGCTTCCGCTGGAAAACCACGGTGTGCAGGTGATGTCGATCGGCTTCATCGTCGAGCCCGACCAAGCCCTGATCTGGCGCGGCCCGATGGCCACGCAGGCGTTGGACCAGTTGCTGCGGCAGACCAGCTGGGGCGACCTGGACTACCTGCTGGTCGACATGCCGCCCGGCACCGGCGACATCCAGCTCACGCTCAGCCAGCGCGTGCCGCTGACCGGCGCGGTGATCGTGACCACGCCGCAGGACATTGC
>NZ_JBFUGE010000252.1:0-8525 GCF_056403075.1 Ideonella sp. P3_A4
GACCGTGCATTTCGTGACGCCCGAACTGGACCATGGCCCGATCGTGGCCCAGGCCGCCGTGCCGGTGCTGCCCGGCGACGATGAAGACACGCTGTCGGCGCGGGTGCTGCAGTGCGAGCATCAGGTGTACCCGCTGGCGGTGCGTTGGTTCGTCGAAGGCCGGCTGAAGCTGGCCGACGGCGTCGTCACGCAACTGGAAGGTGAATCGCAGGTGCTCTGGCCCGACGCAGGTCTCAGCTGATCGACGGCAACAGCCCAGCCGCGATGTTGATCGCCAGCGCCAGGATCGCGGCATTGAAGCCAAAGGACAGCACCGCCTGCAGCAACACCAGGCTGCGCATCGGGCGGTTGGTGATCACGACATCAGCCGTTTGCGCGGCCACCGCGAGCGTGAACGAGAAGTAGAGAAAGTCGACGTAGTTCGGCTGGAAGCACGGGTCCTCGTCGGGGAACTTCAACCCGCCCGGCTGGACCGGGTGGTGGTAATAGCGGCTCGCGTAGCTGAGCGTGAACACCACCGGCAGCAGCAGCCAACCGCCGACCAGCGTGCTGACCGCCAGGCCGATGTGCGCGAGCGCGATCGGCGAACCGTGGCCCGTACGGGCCCAAGCCAGCTCGACGATGATGGCCGCGACGCTGGCCACGCTGGCCGTGATGACCAGGCCCAGCACGGCCGCAGCGCCCTCGGCGTGGGCCAGCGACGCACGGCGCAATTGGCCGTGGTCGGCGCGCGCCATCGTCCAGGCCATCACGGCCAGATACGACCAGACGCCGACGTTCCAGCCGATCAACGCCTGGCTGATCCGCGTGCTCGCCGGTGCGCACAAGCCGGCGACAACGCCAATGACCAGCGCCAGCGACATCCGCGGCCGCACCGTCAAGTGGGTCCAGACGCGTTTCACGCGCAGCGGAGCGCGTGGCCAGCACGCGGCAAGGCACGGGGATAATCCACCCATGCATCCTAATGCCCTGTTGGACCTGGCGACCGAGCTGTTGCGCCAGGTTCTGAAGCTCGATCAGCCTGCCGACGCCGTTGTGTCGGCCTTTTTTCGCCGCCACCGAGGCCTCGGCCAGCGCGAGCGCCACAGCCTCGCGGAGACCACTTACACCGTGCTGCGCCAGCGCCTGCGGCTGGTGCACCTGGCACAAAGTGGCAGTGGGGCGCTGGAGCGCCGCTTGGCCGCGTTGGCCTGGCAAGGCAGCGACACCTYCCTGCGCGGGGCGCTGGGCCCGCAAGAGCAGAAGTGGCTGGCCGAGATCCAGGCGATCGACGTGGCCAGCCTGTCCGAGAAGCTTCGCCATAACCTGCCGGACTGGCTGGCCTCGGCGCTGAAGAAAGAAGTGGGCGACGACTTCTGGCCGTTGGTAACCGCCATCGAGCAAGCGGCGCATCTGGACTTGCGGGTCAACACCCTGAAGGCCAAGCGCGAGGACGTTCGCGCGGCGCTCGCCGAGGCGGAGATTGCCGCCGAACCCACGCCCTTTTCTCCCTGGGGCCTGCGCATTCAAGGCAAGCCGGCACTGCAAAAGCTCGAGCTTTTCATCCGCGGCGATGTCGAGGTGCAGGACGAAGGCAGCCAGCTGCTGGCGATGCTGGTCGCACCCAAGCGTGGCGAAATGGTGGTCGACTTCTGCGCCGGAGCAGGCGGCAAGACGCTCGCGCTGGGCGCGCTGATGCGTAACACCGGCCGCTTGTACGCCTTTGACGTCTCCGGCTACCGGCTCGAAGGGCTCAAGCCCCGCCTGGCGCGCAGCGGCTTGTCCAACGTCTACCCGGCTCAGATTGCCCATGAGCGCGACGACCGCATCAAGCGGCTGGCCGGCAAGATCGACCGCGTGTTGGTCGATGCACCTTGCTCGGGTCTCGGCACTTTGCGCCGCAACCCCGACCTCAAATGGCGCCAATCGCCCAAGGCGATTGAAGAAATGAACGCCAAGCAGCGCGACATCCTGGCCAGCGCTGCGCGCCTGGTCAAGCCGGGCGGACGGCTGGTCTACGCCACCTGCAGCCTGCTGCGGAGCGAAAACGAGGTGATTGCCGACGAGTTCGGCGCCGCTCACCCCGACTTCGAGCCCTTGCCAGCCGCCCCCGCGCTGGCTGCCTCTCAGGTCGAACGCGCGGATGAGCTGGTGGCTGGCAACTACCTGCGCTTGTGGCCGCACCGTCACCAAACCGACGGCTTTTTCGCGGCCGCCTGGCAGCGTCGGGCTTGATCGAGCGCGACGGGACACCATTTTCTTGAGTGACTGCCGGCTTTTTCCTACGTTTTTCCCACGCCGGCAGGCGCACCATCGTCATTAGAATTTGACATTGGCCCGAATCTCGGGCGCCTGAGCACTTACATGATCGATTTCCAAGCGATTTTCTCGGCCTTCATCGACTGGGCCGCCCATGGCTTGGTCGATGCCAGCTGGTGGCAGCTGATCGTCCTGACGCTGGTCCTGACGCACATCACCATCGCTTCGGTCACGATCTTTCTGCACCGCTCGCAGGCGCACCGTGCGCTTGAGCTGCACGCGATTCCGTCGCACTTTTTCCGCTTCTGGCTGTGGATGACCACCGGCATGGTGACCAAGGAATGGGTCGCCATTCATCGCAAGCACCACGCCAAGTGCGAAACGCAGGACGACCCGCACAGCCCAGTCGCGCATGGCATCAAGACCGTGCTGCTGACCGGTAGCGAGTTGTACCGCAACGAAGCCAAGAACCAGGAAACGCTGGACAAGTTCGGCCACAACACGCCGAACGACTGGATCGAGCGCAACCTGTATACGAAGTACAGCGCGCTGGGCGTGACGCTGATGATGATCATCAACCTGGCGCTGTTCGGTGCCATCGGCGCCACCGTCTGGGCGGTGCAGATGATCTGGATCCCCATCACCGCGGCCGGCATCATCAATGGCCTGGGCCACTGGTGGGGCTACCGCAACTTCGAAGCGGTGGACGCGTCGACCAATGTCTCGCCCTGGGGTGTGATCATCGGCGGCGAAGAGCTGCACAACAACCATCACACCTATCCGACCTCGGCCAAGCTGTCGGTCAAGCCCTACGAGTTTGACATCGGCTGGGCCTATATCCGCGGCCTGGAAATACTGCACCTGGCCAAGGTGCGCAAGACCCCGCCGCAGCTGGTGCTGGGCTCGGTGAAGCCGGTGGCCGATTCGCAGACGCTGGAAGCCGTCATTGCCAACCGCTACGAGGTGATGGCGAATTACGCCAAACAGCTGCGCCGCACCTGCGCTGTCGAGCTGGCCAGGCTGAAGGCCCAGGGCGCCTCGACCGGTTCTGCCTGGACCAACCTACGCGTCGCCGAACGCTGGCTTCACCGCGATGCCGAGAAGATTCCCAGCAACCTGCGCACCCAGCTCGACAGCGCGATGGACGATGCGCCGGTGCTGAAGAAGCTGGTCACGATGCGCGAAGAGCTTCGCCTGCTGTGGACCCGCACCAACGTGTCCGCCGAACAGCTGGTGGCCGATTTGCAAGACTGGTGCCGCCGCGCCGAGGAGAGTGGCATTGCGGCGCTGCGCGAGTTTTCGATGCAGTTGCGAGCGGCGCACGCATAACGAGGCCCCCACGCCCCTTTCCAGGGGCTGGCCCCCGAGGGGGCTCGCGCAGTGGACCGGCATAGCCGGATCCACGCACGCCACTTGAAGGGTCCGGGCTTCGCCGGACCAACGAAGCGTCCACCGTCTGGTGGGCTTTTTCATGGTGAAGCGGATGTGCGGGTCCACGCCTACCAAGCCACCGCGGCATCCGCAGACGCGTTTGCGCTGGGCTCACGCATCAGACGGCCGGCGCGGCGGGGGCTCAACTAAGGCGTATGCGATGCCGACCGGGGCAAACAAACCATCGCGCGGGCCAATGAAAAAGCCCACCGCTTGGGTGGGCTTCGTCGAGTGAAATAAGCGCTGGGCTTACTTCAGCTTGATTTCCTTGTACAGCACGTGCTTGCGCGCCTTCGGATCGAACTTCATGAATTCGAGCTTCTGGGGCGTCGTCTTCTTGTTCTTGTTCGTGGTGTAGAAGTGGCCGGTGCCCGCGGTGGACTCCAGCTTGATCTTCTCGCGGCCGCCTTTGCTTGCCATGGTGCGTGATTCCTGTCAGTGCGTTGAGTGGGCGGCGCGCTTTACAGCGTGCCCTTGGCGCGCAGGTCTGCGACGATCTGGTCGATGCCGACCTTGTCGATCAGGCGCAGCGCGGCGTTGCTGATGCGCAGGCGCACCCAACGGTTTTCGCTCTCAACCCAGAAGCGGCGGTACTGCAGATTCGGCAGGAAGCGGCGCTTCGTTTTGTTGTTGGCGTGGGAAACATTGTTCCCGACCATCGGGCCCTTGCCCGTGACTTGACACACGCGAGCCATGTAGCTCTCCTTGAATTGATGACGGCAGCGCCCCATGCGCTCCGGCTGGAACTTACGCTCATGCGCCGAAAGGGCGGCGAAAGCCCAAAGTAACCAGTGATTCTACAACAGTCCGGATTGGGGCGCCAAGGGAGTCGGCCTCAGGCCTCCTGCTCCAGGAATCTCTGTGCATCCAACGCCGCCATGCAGCCCGAGCCAGCCGAGGTGATGGCTTGGCGATACACATGGTCTTGCACGTCGCCCGCGGCGAACACGCCCGGTACGCTGGTCATCGTGGCAAAGCCGACCTGACCGGTGCGGGTGTTGATGTAGCCATCCTTCATCTCGACCTGGCCCTTGAAGATGTCGGTGTTGGGCTGGTGGCCGATGGCGATGAAGCAACCTTTGAGCGTCAGCTCGGTGGTCGCGTCGCTCATCGTGTCTTTCAGGCGCACGCCGGTGACGCCGCTCTGGTCGCCCAGCACTTCGTCCAGAGTCTTGAACAGGTGCAGCTCGATCTTGCCGGCGGCGACCTTGTCCATCAGCTTGTCGATCAGGATCGCTTCGGCGCGGAACTTGTCGCGGCGGTGGACCATGTGCACCTTGCTCGCGATGTTCGACAGGTACAGCGCTTCTTCGACTGCGGTATTGCCACCGCCGACGACACAGACCGTGTCGCCGCGGTAGAAGAAACCGTCGCAGGTCGCGCAGCCGCTGACGCCACGTCCCATGAACGCTTCTTCAGACGGCAGGCCCAGGTACTTGGCCGAAGCGCCAGTGGCGATGATCAACGAGTCGCAGGTGTAGGCACCTGAATCGCCCTTGAGCTTGAAGGGCCGCTGCGACAGATCGACTTCGTTGATATGGTCGAACACGATCTGGGTCTGGAATCGCTCGGCATGCTGCTGGAATCGCTGCATCAACTCGGGGCCTTGAACGCCCATCACATCGGCCGGCCAGTTGTCGACATCGGTCGTCGTCATCAGCTGGCCACCTTGGGCCATGCCGGTGACGAGCAGCGGCTTCAGGTTGGCGCGGGCCGCATAGATGGCGGCCGAGTAGCCGGCCGGGCCGGAACCGAGGATCAGGACTTTGGCGTGGGTGGGGGTCGAAGTGCTCATGGCGTGCAGGTGAGGGCGCGAATCGGCGCTTGCAAGAGGCCTGGCCGCGCGGTCCGAATGTGGCGTGAAGGCCACCATGGACACACGACGCCCGTCGAGGGAAACCGATATGCTCGGGCCTGCGCAAGAATACGGTCGGCCGCATTCTAATGAGCGGCCGGCATACCCAGCCTCGGTGCGGGCATATCGCAAACGGGGCCGTGCATGCCACCTGCAAAGGGCCAACAAAGAGGGGATGACTGATGTCGATGCTGTCCAACCTGGACTTGATTCGCCGAGTGCCGTTGTTCTCGATGCTGACCAACGAACAGGCGCGCGCAGTGGCCGATGGGGTGGTCAAACGGCGCTACCGACGTGGCGAAATCGTCGTCGAGCAGGGAAAGAAAAGTAACGCACTGTTCATTCTGCTCAACGGTCGAGCGCGCGTGCTGACCTCCGATTCGCGTGGCCGCGAAGTCATCCTGGCGGTGCTCGAAGCCGGCGACTATGTCGGCGAGATGAGCCTGATCGACAACCAGAACCACTCGGCCACCGTGCGCTGCGAGGTGCAAAGCGACATGCTGATCCTCGGCCGGCCCGAGTTCGCGCGCTGCCTGCCCGAGAACTCGAGCCTGTCGTACGCGATCATGCGCGGCCTGGTCACGCGGCTGCGCAGTGCCGACCGCCAGATCGAATCGCTGGCCCTGCTCGACGTGTACGGCCGCGTGGCCCGCACGCTGCTCGACATGGCCGAAGACGTCGACGGCGAGAAGATCATCAAAGGCAAGGTCTCGCGGCAAGACATGGCCAAGATCGTTGGCGCCTCGCGCGAGATGGTCAGCCGCGTGATGAAGGACCTCGAAGAACGCGGGGTGATCGAGACGCTGGAAAGCGGCTCGGTCGTGTTGAAGAACCGAATGCCTGAATGATTGAACGTTTGCTGTTGCTGATTTCGCCCGATTCGCGCTGCGCCCGCGGCGCCCTCTCTCTCCCGATGTCTTGCAATGTGGCGTAACGCCGCACTGAATGGGCCCGGTGCCACTGCAGGCGCCGCGCGGACCGCCGCTGCCCCGATCCACCCCCTTCGACAACGCCTGCGCCAGGTGCTGATGACGCTGGCCTGGTTGGCGCTGTCGTTGGCGCTGGTCAGCCGGCGCGCCGGCGACCCCGGCTTTTCGACCAGCGGCGAAGGCGGCCCGGTGATGAACTGGCTGGGCGCACCGGGGGCCTGGGTGGCCGACGTGCTGCTGGTACTGTTCGGTTTCTCGGCCTGGTGGTGGGTGCTGGCCGGTGGCCGGCAGCTGTGGCTGGGCTGGCGCGCCGTGCAGCGTGGCGAAGTGCTTCAGCCGTGGCCGCGCTCGGCGCGCCTTGGGGGCTTGGCTCTGCTGCTTGTTGCCAGCTGCGCGCTTGAATGGACCCGGCTCTATGGCTGGGAAGCGCGGCTACCCGGTGGCCATGCCGGTGGGGTGGTGGGCTTTTGGCTCGGCTCCCTGTCGATGAAGCTGGGCTTCCTCGCCTCGGGTGTGCTGTGGATCAGCCTGCTGGTCGTGGCCCTGCCACTGGCCCTGCGCTTCTCTTGGCTGCGCGTGGCCGATGGCCTGGGCGCCTGGGTCGARGGCTTCCGCGAGCGCCACATCGAAAAGCGCGAGATCGCCGAAGACGTGCGGTTGGGTGAGCTGGCCCAGCGCGAGCGCGAGATCGAGGTCGAAGAAGACCGCGAGGAATTCGAAGAACACGCGCCGATCGTGATCGAGCCGCCGGTGCTCGAAGTGCCCAAGTCCGAGCGGGTCGCACGCGAGCGGCAGAAGCCGCTGTTCATGGAGCTGTCGGACAACAAGCTGCCGCAGATCGACCTGCTGGACAAGCCGCCTGCGCGCGTCGAGACGGTGACGCCCGAGTCACTGGAAATGACCAGCCGGCTGATCGAGAAGAAGCTGTCGGACTTTGGCGTCGAGGTGCGTGTCGTCGCGGCCCAACCAGGCCCCGTGATCACCCGCTACGAGATCGAGCCCGCCACTGGCGTGAAGGGCTCGCAGATCGTCAACCTGGCGAAGGACCTGGCGCGTTCGTTGTCGCTGGTGTCGATTCGCGTGGTCGAGACGATCCCCGGCAAGAACCTGATGGCATTGGAACTGCCCAATGCGAAGCGGCAGACGATCCGCCTGGCCGAGATCCTCGGCTCGCAGGTCTACAACGATGCCGGCTCGATGCTGACGATGGCGCTGGGCAAAGACATCATCGGCGCGCCGGTCGTGGCCGACCTGGCCAAGATGCCGCACTGCCTGGTCGCCGGTACCACCGGCTCGGGCAAGTCGGTGGGCATCAACGGCATGATCCTGAGCCTGCTCTACAAGGCCGAGCCGCGCGACGTGCGGCTGATCATGATCGACCCGAAGATGCTCGAAATGAGCGTCTACGAGGGCATCGGCCACCTGCTGTGCCCGGTCGTCACCGACATGAAGCAGGCCAGCAACGCGCTGAACTGGTGTGTCGGCGAGATGGAGCGGCGCTACAAGCTCATGAGCAAGATGGGCGTGCGCAACCTGGCCGGCTACAACAAGAAGATCGACGACGCCAAGGCCCGTGGCGACCTGATACCCAACCCGTTCAGCCTGACGCCCGAAGCGCCGGAGCCGCTGGAGCGCCTGCCGTTCATTGTGGTCGTGATCGACGAGCTGGCCGACCTGATGATGGTCGTCGGCAAGAAGGTCGAAGAGCTGATTGCTCGTCTGGCGCAAAAGGCCCGCGCCGCCGGTATCCACCTGATCCTKGCCACGCAGCGMCCSAGCGTTGACGTGATCACCGGCCTGATCAAGGCCAACATCCCGACGCGCCTGAGCTTCCAGGTCTCGAGCAAGATCGACAGCCGCACCATCCTCGACCAGATGGGCGCCGAGGCGTTGCTGGGCATGGGCGACATGCTCTACATGGCCTCGGGCACCGGGCTGCCGGTGCGCGTGCACGGCGCCTTCGTTTCGGATGACGAGGTGCACCGCGTTGTCGAGTCGCTGAAGTCGCAAGGCCCGGCCAACTACATCGAGGGCATTCTCGAAGGCGGCACGCTGGATGGCGAGGGTGGCGA
>NZ_JBFUGE010000253.1:0-8510 GCF_056403075.1 Ideonella sp. P3_A4
AGTGGCGCCCGTCGGGCGCCTTGGGGCCAGGGTCTTGCTGGTTGCCTCTGGGCTGGCCTTTGGCGTGGCGCTTCTGGCTGGTTGTGGCCAACGCGGCGCGTTGGTCTTGCCGCCTGCTGCCAAGGCCTCGGCCGCGCCCCCACCCGCCTCGGCCGCTAGCGCCGTCAACCCGGCCCGCTGAGCCTCAGAGCCGGCCCTCTTCCACCGCGTGGCAGGCGATCTGGATGCCGGCCAAACTCTGCCAACGCGGTCGCTCCTGGCTGCAGCGCGCATTGGCATGCGGGCAGCGAGGGTGGAAGGCACAACCGGTGGGTGGGTTCAGCGGATTCGGCACCTCGCCTTGCACCGGTGTACGCGCCCTTCCGCTCATGTGCAGGTCGGGGATCGCGTCCAGCAACATGCGCGTGTACGGATGTCGGGGCGACTCGAACAGCGCCGCTTTGGGCGCCAGTTCGACAAGGCGGCCCAGGTACATCACGCCAACGTCGTCACTGACGTGTCGCACCACGGCCAGGTTGTGCGAGATGAAGAGGTAGGTCAGGCCGCGCTCGCGCTGCAGGTCCTTCATCAGGTTCAAGACCTGGGCCTGGACCGACACGTCGAGCGCCGAGGTCGGCTCATCGCAGACCAGAAACTCCGGCCGTGTGGCGAGCGCGCGAGCGATCGAGATGCGTTGGCGCTGGCCGCCGGAAAACTGGTGCGGGTAGCGGCCAGCGTCTGCCGCGGCCAGACCCACCGCGCGCAACAGCGCTTCCACCTGGTCGGACACCTCGGCCTTGTCCTTCACCAGGCCGTGTTCGCGCAGCGGCTCGGCCACGATGTCCTTGACCCGCCAGCGGGGGTTCAGGCTGGCGTACGGGTCCTGGAAGATCATCTGCATGCGCCGCCGCAGACTACGGATTTGCACAGAGGACAGCGCCTGCTGCGTCGGCTGGCCATCGAACAGCACCTGGCCGCGGCTGGGCTCATGCAGCCCCACCAGCAGCCGCGCGACGGTGCTCTTGCCACAACCTGATTCACCCACCAGGGCCAGCGTGCGACCGGCGTCGATACCAAAGCTGACCCCGTCCACCGCGTGCACGAAGCGGCGCGGCTGGCGCTCGACCACCCGGTTGAGCCACGGCGACGACACATCGAAGACCTTGGCCAGGTCCTGCACTTCGACCAGGTGGCTCATGCAGCGGCTCCAGCGTCATGCAGCCAGCAGGCAGCCCGTGTTGCCCCCGCGCTCATCAGGTCGGGCCGCTCGCGCAGGCAACGCGGCATCACCTCGCCACAGCGCGGGTTGAAGGCACAACCGGGCGGAATCGAATTCAGCCGCGGCATCGCACCATCGATCTGCGCCAGGCGTTCACGGTCTTCGTCCATCGCCGGAATCGATCCCATCAGGCCGCGCGTGTAAGGATGAGCCGGGTGGTGAATCACCTGCTGTACCGGGCCGATCTCGACGATGCGGCCGGCGTACATCACGGCCACGCGGTCGCTGGTCTCCGCGATCACGCCCATGTCGTGCGTCACCAGCATCACCGCAGCGCCATGCTCACGCGCCAGGCGCCGCAACAGCGCAATGATTTGGGCTTGGATCGACACGTCCAGCGCAGTGGTCGGCTCGTCGGCCACGATCAGCCGCGGTTCGGCTGCCAGCGCCAGCGCGATCACGACGCGCTGCCGCATACCGCCCGAGAACTGGTGCGGGTACTGGTCGATGCGCGCTTCGGGCGCCGGGATGCCGGTCTGTCGCAGCAAGTCAATTGCCCGCTCACGCGCCTGAGCGCCCGACAAGGGCAAGTGGGTGCGGATCGTCTCGACCAACTGCTGGCCCACGGTGTACAGCGGGTTCAACGAGGTCAGCGGGTCCTGGAAGATGGCGCCGATCTGGCGGCCGCGCACACGGCGCATCTCGGCTGGGCTCAGGTTGTCGATCCGACGGCCTTCCAGGCGTATCTCGCCCGCTGCGATGCGGCCGGGTGGCTCAAGCAGGCCGATGATGGCTGAGCCCGTCAGGGACTTGCCGGCACCCGACTCACCCACCACACCCAGGATCTCGCCCGGCGCAATCGAGAAACTGACGTCATCCAGCGCCAGCAGCGTGCCGCGTCGGGTCGGAAACTCGRCGCGTAGGTGGCTGACTTCAAGCAGCGGCGACTGGCTCATTGCAAACGGGGGTTCAGTGCGTCGCGCAGCCAGTCGCCCAGCAGGTTGACGCTCAGCGCAAGAATCATCAACACCGCGCCGGGGAAGACGGTGATCCACCACATGCCCGACATCAGGTTGTCATTGCCGATGCGGATCAAGGTCCCCAGCGAGGGGCTGGTCGGCGGCACACCGACACCCAGGAAGGACAGCGTGGCTTCGATGATGACCGCCGCTGCAATGTCGATCGTCGCCAGCACCAGCACCGGCCCCGTGACGTTGGGCAGCACATGGCGCCACATGATGCGCAGCGGCGCCACGCCGATCACCCGCGCCGCCTGGACGTAGTCCTTGTGGCGCTCGACCAGCGTCGAGCCACGCACTGTGCGGGCGTACTTCACCCAGCCAGTCAGCGCGATCGCGAGGATGAGCACGGTGAACGCCAACGTGTCGTGCGCATGCGGGAACAGTGCGCGGCCGACGCCGTCGATCAGCAGCGCAACCAGGATCGCCGGAAACGACAACATCACATCGCACACACGCATGATGAAGGCGTCGACGTGCCCTCCGGCAAAGCCGGACAGCAACCCCAGGGCCACACCGAACAACAATGACAAGGCGACGGCGGCCAAGCCGACCAGCAATGAGATACGTGCGCCGTACATCAGCGCCGACAGGATGTCGCGCCCCTGGTCGTCGGTGCCAAGCAAGAAGGTGGCGCGCCCTTCCGGCAACCAGGCGGGCGGCAGTTGCGCGTCGGCCAATTCGATCGTCGACAGGTCGAACGGGTTGTGCGGCGCCACCCAGGGAGCGAACAGCGCGCAGAACGTGCAGACGAACACCAGCAGCGCAGCGATCTGCGCCACCGGCGAATGGCGGAAGCTGTACCAGAGGTCGCCTTCCAGGAATCGGCGCCAGGCACTCAGCGGCGGCACCGCATCGGAAACAGGGCTCATGGGCGAAGGTCGACCGGGGTCAATGTGCTGCCACCGCACGATCAGCACGCAAACGCGGATCGACAACGAAATACAGCAGGTCCACCACCAGGTTGATGGTGACGAAGATCAACGAAATCAGACACAGGTAGGCCGCCATCACGGGGATGTCGGCGAACTGCACGGCCTGGATGAACAGCAGGCCCATACCGGGCCACTGGAACACCGTCTCGGTGATGATCGCGAACGCAATCAGGCCCCCGAGCTGCAGGCCGGTGATGGTCATCACTGGCACCAGCGTGTTCTTCAAGGCATGGCCGAAGTAGACAGTGCGATCGCTCAAGCCGCGGGCGCGGGCGAACTTGATGTAGTCGCTGCGCAGCACCTCCAACATCTCGGCGCGCACCAGCCGCATGATCAGTGTCAGCTGGAAAATCGACAAGGTGATCGCCGGCAACAGCAAGTGGCGCCAGCCATCGACGGTGAGCAGGCCCGTGGCCCAACCGCCAAGGTTGACCAACTCACCGCGGCCGAAACTGGGCAGCCAGTTCAACACCACCGCGAACAACAAGATCAGCAAGATACCGATCAGAAACGTCGGCAAGGACACACCAATCAACGAGAAGCCCATCAGCAGCTGCGCCATCCATGAGCCGCGCCGCAACGCAGCCAGCACGCCCATCGGGATGCCCATCAGCAAGGCGATCAGTGCGGCCACAAGGGCCAGCTCCAAGGTCGCCGGAAAACGCTCACCGACCAAGGTCGAAACCTTGCGCCCTTGGCGCAGGCTGAGCCCGAATTCGCCCTGCACGGCATTGCCAACAAAGCGCGCGAACTGCACGACCGCAGTCTGGTCGAGACCCAGGTCGGCACGCAGCTGGGCACGCTGCTCGGCGGTCGCTTCCTGCCCCATCAGGTTGGTCACCGGATCGCCGACGTACTGGAACAGCATGAACGCGATCAGCGCCACCGCCAGCATCACGATCACGGCTTGAACGAGGCGGCGAATGATGAAAGCAAGCATGCTGGGTGGATGGCTTCGCAAGCGGCGTGCCCATGCCGATCACGGCCGAATGGGCGCGTCGAGAAACCGCCGGGTCAGCAGCTCGACGGGCGCAGTGTAGCCGTGCGAATTTCTGCATCGACCCGGCGTTTGCCCGGGTCGACCGAAGTCGACGCCCCATGAAAAAAGCCGCCCGAAGGCGGCTTTGCATTCCGGGTCGAATCGCGCACAAGCGCGACCGAAGATCAGAAGTTGTGCTGGATGCCCAGGTCGTAGCCGGTCTTGCTTTCCAGCACGACCGGCACTACCGTGGCCGTGCCGCCGATCTTGGCGACGTCGGCGTAGATCTTGGTGCGCTTTGACAGGTTGTAGTGGGCGCCGATACCGGCCTTCTTCAGCTCGGTCCCGCCGTCGACCTTGTTAGTCGCGTACATGGCCTTTAGATCGAAAGCGCCGACAGGAACGGTCGCGCCAATCAGCCATCCCTTGACGTCAGCGCCTGCAGCCGTCGTGCCCTTGCCATAACCGGCGGCCAGAGTCATGAAGCCGAAGTTGTAGCGGCCACCGATGTTCCAGACCTTGTCTTCTTCGCTGGCGGGGTTCTCGTAACCAACGCCGATCCAGAAGGGGCCTGCAGCGTAGTTACCGGCGATCGAGAACGGCTTGTCGTCAGCACCAGTAACACCGCCGCCGTTGGCCGCATTGCCCTCGGCGATCGAAGCGCCGAAGTTGAAGCCTGCAACGCTCAGATCGTAACGGATCGAATCGGCGACACGAACCTTGGAGGTGCCGCCAAAGCGCATGCCGACATCACGGCCCGCGGCGACGGTATCACCACCGAACGGGTCGATCTGGTTCTGGATCATGATGAACGCCGGGGTGTATTGGCGACCCAGGTTGACCATGCCGAACTGGGTGACCAGACCGACAGTCGAATAGCCGTTCCAGAAGTTCGCATTGGCCTGAGTCCCGGTGTCCGGGAAGAAGCGATGCTCAATGCCGAACACGGCCTTCAAGCCGCCGCCCAGGTCTTCAACACCTCGGAAGCCGATGCGGCTGCCGGTGTTGTCCATCACTTGCTTGTCTTCGGAGCCGGCCAGCTTGCCAATGGCTTGGTCCAGCTTGCCGTAGATGGTGACCGACGATTGAGCCGACGCTGCGCCGGCGAATGCGCCCAGCACGGCGAGAGCAATCAGAGATTTTTGCATTCAGAGATCTCCTAGGTTTTGAACAAGAGGTCCCGATCGAGGGGGAACCCGGTCACCACGACGGGTGGGGCCGATCAGGCCAACCTCCTCAACGGAAGTTGACGCTATTGCACCATTGCCCCCAGGGGGGCGCAAAGAAAACGGGCCCCCAATTCGGCGTTTTGTTGTCGTGCAACAACGAGTTACCCACCCCGTTGCGCACCAATATGGCGCATTGGCTTTGACGGGCGGTGAAAGCGTTGGCGGCCCGCAGGTATGCTCGCGCCATGGCTTCAGGACTTTCACTCGACAGCTGGCTGATCRCCGCCGACAACGCACTGCGCACCGTGTCCGGTGTGGCCCATGCCGGCCGGCCCTCACCCGCTGCCGAAATCGATCCCAGCCTGCCACCTGATCTCAAGCGCCGCTCTGCCCCGCTGATGCGGGTGAACCATGTAGGCGAAGTCTGCGCCCAGGCGCTCTATGAGGCACAGGCACTGACCGCGCGCAGCGCCGAGGTGCGCACGCAGATGCAGCAAGCCTCACGCGAGGAGACCGACCACTTGGCGTGGACTRCAGACCGCCTTCGGGCCCTGGGCGACCGGCCCAGCCTGCTGAACCCTCTGTGGTACGCCGCGGCTTTTGCCATCGGCCTGGTCGCTGGCCGGGCCGGCGATGCCTGGAGCCTGGGCTTTCTGGTCGAAACCGAACGGCAGGTGGAAGAGCACCTCGCGGGTCATCTGGACCGGCTCCCGGCCGAGGACCAAGCATCCCGCGCCATCGTGGCGCAGATGAAGAAAGACGAAGCGCAGCATGCCGAGGCGGCGCTGGCCGCTGGTGGCGCTCCCCTGCCGGCGCCGGTGCGTTGGCTGATGCGCGGCGCCTCCAAGGTGATGACCGGCACCGCGCACTACATCTGAGCGCGCGCCGGGCGCGACACTCAGACCGCTTCGCGGATCTCGACGCTGGTCGTGATACGGGCCGTGTGGCCAATCATCGCGGTCGCTGAACAGTACTTCTCGTGTGACAGCGCCACCGCCCGCTCGACCACTGCCAATTGCAGGTCCTTGCCGGTGACGATGAAGTGCATGTTCAGTGCAGTGAAAACTTTGGGGTCGGTGTCCGCGCGTTCGGCGGTCAGCTTGACCTGGCAGCCGCTCACCGCGTGGCGGCCACGCTTCAAGATCAGCACCACGTCGTAGGCGGTGCAGCCACCGGCGCCAGCGAGCAGGGTTTCCATCGGCCGCGGCGCCAGATTTCGGCCGCCGCCGTCGGGTGCGCCATCCATCGTCAACAGATGGCCGCTGCCGGTTTCCGCCAGCATCGCCATCCCCGCATCCGCCACCCAGTGCACCGTGCATTCCATCGTGCTTCGTCCTCATTGCCGGGCGACGGCGATCGACGCCCCATCGCAGGGCATTATCGGCATCTGGAGCCGCCTCTCTATGCCAAGGTTATTGCAGTGCAACAAAAGCCGCGCTAGACTGCTTCGCACGCAGTAAACGCTTTCACAAAGCACTGACTGCGCCTCTTGTCTCCTCCACCCCTCAACGGTGGATTCAGCCCGGGCCCTCACGGACCCGGGCTTTTTTCTGCCCGGGTCGCATAGGGGGCCTCGCAGTTCGGGCTCGCATATCATGCGGCGCTGCAGCACGGCCGGCCCGGCCGCGTTCGCTTTCAGCAAGCCCACCCCAGCCGACGAGGAGAGACGCCCATGGCCGGCGCCGCCCGAAAGCCGCGCGCCACCGCTGCGCGCTCGCCCGCAACACCCGCTGCCAGCGCCGTCGACTACCTGCGCCGAATTCTGACCGCCAAGGTCTACGACGTCGCGAAGGAAACAGCGCTCGATCCCGCCAAGGCCTTGTCGCGCCGTCTGGGTAACAGCGTGCTGCTCAAGCGTGAGGACTGCCAGCCAGTGTTCAGCTTCAAGCTGCGCGGCGCCTACAACAAGATGGCCCACCTGTCGCCCGAGGCGCTGGCTCGCGGCGTCATCTGCGCATCGGCCGGCAACCACGCCCAAGGCGTGGCACTGGGTGCACACCGGCTGAAGTGCCGTGCGGTGATCGTGATGCCGACCACCACGCCCAAGGTCAAGGTCGATGCCGTGGCGGCGCTGGGCGGTGAGGTCGTCTTGCACGGCGACAGCTATTCCGATGCCTACGTGCGCGCGCTCGAGATCGAAAAGGCCGAGAGCCTGACTTTCGTGCATCCCTTTGACGACCCGGACGTGATCGCCGGCCAGGGCACGATCGCGATGGAGATCCTGCGCCAGCACCAAGGCCCGATCGACGCGATCTTTGTCGCGATCGGCGGCGGCGGGCTGATCTCCGGCATCGCCGCCTACATCAAGGCCATCCGGCCCGAGATCAAGGTGATCGGCGTGCAGACCACCGACTCCGACGCGATGGTCCGCTCGGTCAAGGCCGGCAAGCGCGTCCAGCTGGCCGACGTGGGCTTGTTCGCCGATGGCACTGCCGTCAAGCTGGTCGGCGAAGAGACCTTCCGCCTGACGCGCGAGCTGGTCGACGACTACGTGCTCGTCGACACCGACGCGGTGTGCGCGGCGATGAAGGATGTGTTCCAGGACACGCGCTCGATCGTCGAGCCCTCCGGCGCGCTCGGCGTGGCCGGGTTGAAGCAGTACGTCGAGACCCACAAGCCCAAGGGCAAGACCTTTGTCGCCGTGACCTGCGGCGCCAACATGAACTTCGACCGCTTGCGTTTCGTCGCCGAGCGGGCCGAGCTCGGCGAACAGCGCGAAGCCTTGTTCGCCGTCACCATCCCCGAAGAACGCGGCAGCTTCAGGCGCTTTTGCGAGCTGATCGGCACGCCCGGCCACCCGCGCTCGGTGACCGAATTCAACTACCGCATCTCCGACGCCCGCGTCGCCCATGTGTTCGTCGGCATCTCGATCGCCAAGCGCGAAGAGGCCGACAAGATCGAGCGCAACTTCATCCGCCACGGCTTTGCCACCGTCAACCTGACCGACGACGAACTGGCCAAGGAGCACGTGCGCCACATGGTGGGCGGCCGCAGTGAGCTGGCCAAGGACGAGCGGCTATACCGCTTCCAGTTCCCCGAACGCCCGGGCGCGCTGATGCGTTTTCTGGCCGCGATGCACCCGAGCTGGAACATCAGCCTGTTCCACTACCGCAACCAGGGTGCCGACTACGGCCGCATCCTCGTCGGCATCCAGGTGCCCAAGGCCGACAAGAAGGCSTTCAAGGACTTCCTGGACACCCTCGCCTACCC
>NZ_JBFUGE010000254.1:0-8508 GCF_056403075.1 Ideonella sp. P3_A4
GCCTGCATCGAGTCCTGCGCGTCGCCGCCCAGCGCCGGGTCGTCGACCTGACCGATCTCACCGCGCGCGAAGATGATCGACGCGGCTTTCGGGTTCTCGACCAGCAGCCCTTCGCGCATCGACCAGATGAAGACGAACAGGCCGATGATCGACAGCACGAAGGCGCCCAACAAACTCAGGATTGCACTGTCCATCCGAGAGCCCCTGGTGATGAGACGTTGAGCATTCGCTGCAGGCGGGCAGTGTGCATCCGATCCACCTGCCTCGTCGAGTAGGCACCGACATTCAGCCGTAGCTCAAGGCCTTGGCCTTGCCGCTGAAGACACGGTAGGAAAAGACCGTGTAGCCGGCAATCGCCGGCACCGTGATCGCACAGCCGACCAAGATGAAGGCGAGCGACTTCGGCGCGCTGGCGGCCTGCCAGACCGTCAGCTTGTCCATCACCACATACGGAAACAGGCTGAACGCGAGGCCGATGGCGCCCATCAGGAACACGCCGATCAATGACACGAACGGCACCCAGCAGAGCTTGCCGGTGGCGTGGCGCGAGCGCAGAAAGGCCAACGCAACCACAAAGGCCACCAGCGTGATCAGCGGGATCGGCAGCAGCGCGATGAACTCGGGCATGCGGAACCAGCGCTCGCGCACCGTCTGGCTGACCAACGGTGTGGCGATCGAGATCAGCCCCATGCCGATGACCACCGGTGCCCAGGCCACGCGGGCCCAGTGCACGGCCCTTTGCTGCAGCGGCCCTTCGGTCTTGATGATCAGCCAGCAAGCGCCCATCAGCACATAGGCGGCGGGCAGCGCGAACGCGATCAGGCCGGCAAAGACCTGCGGCCACACACCGTCGGCAAAGCCGGTGATGTAGCGGCCCAGCATCCAGCCTTGCGCGATGGCCGTCAGGCTGGAGCCGACGATGAAGGCGCTGTTCCACAGCGGCTGGTGCTCGTCGCRCGCCTTGACCCGGAAGTCGAACGCCACGCCACGCAGCGTCAGGCCCAACAGCATCAGCGCGACCGGCAGGTACAGCGCGCTCAACACCATGCCGTGGGCCTTCGGGAAGGCGATCAGCAGGATGCCCACACCCAGCACCAGCCAGGTTTCGTTGGCGTCCCAGAACGGGCCGATGGACGCGATCATCAGGTCGCGTTCGTCTCGGTCGGCGCGGTGCATCAGCATGCCGACGCCGAGGTCGTAGCCGTCGAGGATCACGTAGATCAGCATCGCCATGCCCATCAGGCCAAGGAAGACGACTGGCATCCATTCAGCGCCGTTCATGGGTACTCCCTAGGTCCTGCGGACCGTCCCTCCGAGAGGGAATGAGCCTCTACGGGCGGCCGGGCGAGGCTCATGATGGCTCTCCTTGCGGTGCGTCCTTGATCGCCGCGGAAGGCGGCACCAGCGGCTTCTCGCTCATGTAGCGCAGCACCGTCACGTAGGCCACGATCAGGACCGCGTACAGCACCAGGTAGCCGGCCAAGGTCAGCGCGATGTAGGCCGGTGGCGTCGACGACGCGACGTCCGCCGTGCGCACCAGGCCGTAGACGATGAAGGGCTGGCGGCCGATCTCGGTGACGTACCAGCCGGCCACCGTGGCCACCCAACCCGAAAAGCTCATCAGCCGGATCACCTGCAGCCAAATGCGCGGCAGTCGCTGAGGTTGCCACTGCAGCCGCCGCAGCCACCACCAGCTGAGCCAGCTGACCGCGAGCATCGCCATGCCCATGCCGACCATGATGCGAAAGGCGAAGAACAGCGGCGCCACCGGCGGGTGGCTGCCTTCGAATTCATTCAAGCCCCGCAGTGCGCCATCACCATGGTGGGTCAGGATCAACGCCGCGCCGCGCGGCACTTCGATCGAGAACTTGTTGCTGCGTGTCTTCTCGTCCGGCCAGGCGAACAGCACCAGCGGCGCACCGCGTTCGCTGTGCCACAGCGCCTCCATCGCGGCCACCTTCTGCGGCTGGTGCTCCAGCGTGTTCAGGCCATGCTGGTCGCCGACGAAGATCTGCAGCGGGATCAGCACCGCCGCCACGGTGACCGCAGCGCGCATCACCTGCGCCGCGGCCGGGCTGGCCGTGCCCTGCAGGTAGCACAGCGCGGTAGCGCCGGCGATCAGGAAGCTGGTCGTCAGGCCTGAGGCCAGCAGCATGTGGGTCAGGCGGTACGGGAACGATGGGTTGAACAGCACACCCAGCCAGCTGTCGACGTGGAACTCGCCGTTGACGATGACGTGGCCGGTCGGCGTCTGCATCCACGAGTTCAGGCTCAGGATCCAGAACGCGCTGACCGTGGTACCAAACGCCACCAGCGCGGTCGCGATCAAGTGCATGCGCTCGGACACCCGGTCGGCGCCGAACAGCATCACGCCGAGGAAGGCGGCTTCGAGGAAGAACGCCGTCAGCACCTCGTAGCCCAGCAGCGGCCCGGCGATGTTGCCGACCTTTTCCATGAAGCCCGGCCAGTTGGTGCCGAACTGGAAGCTCATCGTGATGCCGCTCACCACGCCGAGCGCAAAGGTCAGCGCGAAGATCTTGGTCCAGTAGCGCCAGGCGACCAGCCAGCGCTCGTCGCGCGTGGCCAGCCAGCGCGCGCGGAAGAACAGCAGCCACCAGCCCAGGCCGATGCTGATGGTCGGGAACAGGATGTGGAAGGTGATGTTGGCGGCGAACTGCAGGCGCGCCAGCAGCAGCGGGTCCCAGGTGCTCGTGTCCATCGCGTCCGGTCCTTTTTTGTCGGATCTGGTCGGCTGTGACCGTCGCCGCCCGGCAGCATTCGTCGTTCCCTCGGTCGATCGATGCTGGCGGGCAGACCCTGCAGTGTGCCCAGCTTGGCGCTGCGGCGCATCCCCCGCCGCCAACCGGCCCGCGCCGGTCCCGACGCAGGTGCACCCGTGACGTATCCGTGAGGTATGTGTCACATCTGGGCGCTGCAACACCCCGGGCGCCGCTCAACTCACCCCGCCGGACGGTCGATAGGCCAAGAACGGACCGCGGTGGTCCCGAGGAGAGTGCGATGTCGTTCAAGAAGATCCTGGTCTCCACCGACCGGTCGGAACTGTCGAACAAGGCCATCCATGCCGCCATCGAGCTGGCGCAGGAGTCCGGCGCCAAGCTGGTCGCCGTCACCGTGGTCCGGCCCGACCCCTACGCCGGCATGGCCGGCCGCCAGAGCGAAGCCAGCGACAGCCACTTTGCCCGACAGCGCGTCCAGGCCGAAGAATGCCTGCACGACCTGCGCACCGCGGCCGAGAACGCCCACATCGAGTGCGACGTGCTGACCAAGGAAACCGACACCCCCTGGGAAGGCATCGTCGAGGCCGCCGAGGAAGAAGACTGCGACCTGATCGTGATGGCCACCCGCGCCCGCAGCATCTGGTCGACGTTGTGGAAGCGCAGCCAGATGCAGGCCGTGCTCGCGAATTCGAAGCGGCCGGTGCTGGTCTACCGCTGACCACGCGGGCCACGGCGGCCGCGGCTACCATCGGGGCATCCCAAGATCCCCGAGACAGCCGCATGTTGAATGTCACCAAACTGATGCCGCAAGGTCGCGGCCTGGCCGCGGCGCTGCTCAAGCGCGCCGCCACCGTCGAACTCGACTGGGACGTGCGGCAGAAAAGCCGCTTCGACGCCACCGACAGCCAGGGCCGCGCGCTGGGCGTGTTCCTGCCCCGCGGCCAGGTGGTGCGCGGTGGCGACGTGCTCGTGGCCGAAGACGGCAGCCTGATCGTCGTGCAGGCCGCTGCGCAACCGGTGCTCGAAGTGCGCGCCTGCGCCGAACACGGCACCCCGCTGGACCTGCTGCGCGCCGCCTACCACCTGGGCAACCGCCACGTGACGCTGGAAGTGCAGCCCGACCACCTGAAGCTCGAGCCCGACCATGTACTGGCCGACATGCTGCGCCAGCGCCACCTGATCGTGACCGAAACCCGAGGCGCCTTCGAGCCCGAGGGCGGCGCCTATGCGGCGACCGGCGCTCATGGGCATGGGCACGACCATGGGCACTCACACGACCATGCGCACGACCATGCACACGAGCATGGTCACGATCACGCGCATGACCACGGCCATGCCAAGAAGGCCGACGATCACAGCCACGACCATGGTCCCGAGCACGAGCACCAACACGGCCCCGGCTGCGGCCACGACCACGGTCACGGGCATGGCGGCCACCGGCACTGAGTCGCCCACGCCCAGCCCCTTGGCCGCCTCGACGCTGATGCGGCTGATGTGGCTGGCCTCGCCGGCCCTGCCGGTCGGCGGCTTCAGCTATTCCGAAGGCCTGGAGGCCGCTGTCGAGGCCGGCCATGTCCACGACGAGGCCAGCGCCGGCCGCTGGGTGCTGGACCAGCTGGCACTGGGTCTCGGCCGTGCCGACCTGCCGCTGTTGGCGCAGGCCTATGGCGCCTGGCAGTCAAGCGACCTGACGCGCGTCGCCGCCCTGAACGACTGGGTGCGCTGCACCCGCGAAAGCAGCGAGTTCCGCCAGCAAACCGAACAGATGGGCCGATCGTTGCACGACTGGTTGCGCCAGCGCGCACCGGGTGACGAGCGCGTGGCCTTCCTCGGCCAACTGTCCCCCGCCCCAACCTGGCCAGTGGCCTTTGCGCTGGCCGCGCTGCACGCTGGCGCCACAGCGCGCGAAGCACTCATCGCCTGTGCCTTCGGCTGGGCCGAGAACATGGTGCAGGCCGCGCTGAAAGCCGTGCCGCTGGGCCAGAGCGCCGGCCAGCGCATCCTCGATCAGGCCATCGAAGCGATCGGCCCGGTGGTCGACACCGCACTCGCCACGCCCGACGACGCACGCCAGGCCTTCACGCCCATGCTGGCGATCCAATCGGCGCAGCACGAGGCGCAGTACTCGCGCCTGTTCCGTTCGTAGCCCGCTCGGCTAGCTAGCCGTCGTCGCCGGATTTCCAGACCGCGAACAACACCTTGGTTTTCTGCCAGACCGACAGCCGCTCGTCGGACAGCACGTCGAGAAAGTCCGACAGGCGCTTGGACTTGCCGATCGTGTAGAAGGTCAGCAGCGTGGTCAACAAGAACACCGCGGCAAACAGCAAAACGCGCCGCGGCATCGGCGCATCGGCCTCGGCCAGCAGGTTCATGCCGAGAAAGCCGGTGGTCACCGTGCCGATCAGGCCGAACATCGTCACCACCGTCAGCCGCACCACCGTGTTGGCCTGGCGGCGCAGGCTGTCGGCGTCGAGGTACGAGTTCATCTCGGCGATGCGTTCCTTCACCTCGACATACAGCGTGTCCAGCCCCAGGTGACCGGCGGTCAGCTGGAACAGCGCCCGCGCCTGCGCCTGCTCGGCCAGCTCGTGGAACCAGTAGCGGTGGGTGAAGCGCAAGAAGCTCTCGAAGCAGCTGCGGATCTCGCGTTTGAAGCGCTTGACACTGTTGGCGTCGCGCACGTTCAACCGCCTGAGCGCCTCGGCCAGCCGGTCGCTGAACATCAGCAGCGACGCTTTCTGGAAATGAGCGATCAGGAAGATCATGAAATGCGGGTGGCGAAACTGCGCCAGCACGCCCCGGTCGCCGCAGCGAAAGAACGCCGCATCGGCCCGGCCCACGACCACCAGCGACCGACCGCTGCACATGTAGCGGGTGTCAGGCGCGGCCCCTTGCGGCGACCAGAAGCGGTCGTAGCAATGGCGTGATTCGAAGTCGGCCAGGTGGCACTCGGCATATGGCAACTCGCCTTCGCCGCCGGCACCGGTCACCAGACCTAAGCGAACGAAGTCCGACCGGGTCAACGCCCGCGGGTCGTCGATCGCCAGGTAGGCCATCGTCGGCATGCGGTAGTACTCGATCTGCCGGTAGCGCAGCTGGCCGGTCGCCCCCGAATGGTCGGGCACCAGCGGCTCGAGCAGCCAGGCCCAGTGCGAAGAGATGCGCGGCGAACGGTGCTCGGCCACATGGGCCAGGAAGGCCTCGCGTGAGCTGGCGTCGGACTGCGCCAGCACGCGCCCGTCGGCCGACAACCACTCGACGGCGAAGTGGCAGTGTTGCGGCAAGCCGGCCGCGTCCCAGCCGGGCGGGTAGGCGCGGCCGTTGCGGTAGAGCAGCTCTTGCGCCAGGCGCAATGGCAGTTGCTCGGCCGCGAACTCCACGTTCAGCAAGGCCACGTCGACATCGAAGAAGAAGTACAGGTCGACATGCACGACCCGCAGCTCGATCGGGTCGGCCCCAGCATGCGGCCAGACACGCGCATTCGTCACGTCGCGCCGGCGGAACACCCGCATCGGCGCGCCCTGCTCGTCGGCGTCAACCTGCGTGCGGCCCGCGCGGCCTTCGCCGTAAAGAAAGCGTTGAACGTAGGGCAGGAAGGTGACGAACTCGTTGTAGTGGCGCTCGTGGAACTGCGCAGGGTCGCCGGTGTACTCGTCGACTTGTTCCTTCCAGGGCGACGCGGCGCCGAGGTCACGCAGGCGTTGCCAGGGGGCACGCGCGTCGCCGTTGTCGCGGTCGGGCATCAGGCGCAGCGGCCACAGCAGCACCTGGCGCAAATGCCGGACGACGCTGTCGTTGGCCGGCGTGTCGACGGAGGGCATGCGGCGATTTTGCGCCGACCACCCGGCACCGCGTCAATGGCCAGCGGGCGTGACGCCGTAGCGGGCGGCGATCTCCCTCAGCTTGCCGGACTTGGCCACGGCATCCAGCGCCGCATCGAACTGCTGCGCCAGCTGCGGCGACACCTTCTTGCGCGACAGGCCGATGCTGTACTCGGCCTTGCTGACGATGCCAGCCACCTTCAGACCGGCAATGCGTTCCTGCTTGATCAGTTGGTTGCCGACGTCCACGTTGGCGATCGCGGCGCCGAGTTCACCGTAGCGCCGGCCGCCGAGTTTTCTCAGCAGGGTGGTGTTGTCGACCTCGACCACCGTGGTCAGGGTCGGCACAGACTGCGCGACGCCGTCCAGCGCCTTGGACGCCGCCGACGGGCCATAAGCGCCGACGGTGTAGCCGCTGAGGTCAGCCGGGACGTGGTACTTCAGCGTCGACGACTCGTGCACGAAAACGCCATAGGCCGACTCGATGATGGGCCGGCTGACGTAGAAGTGCTCCTCGCGCTCGGGGATCCGGGCGACAGCGTAGATCCCATCCACCTCGCCCTCTTCAGCAATCTTCAGCGCCCTGCGCCAGGGGTATATCTCGAGCTTGCAGGGCGCCTTGATCGCCTCACACACTGCCCGCAAGACATCCGACATCGGGCCTGCGGCGGCCCCGTTCTCTTCGTAGGTGAAGGGCGGGAACGGGTCCATCACGAAGGTCATCTCGCGGTTTTGTGCGGCGACTGGCCATGAGGGCAGCAGGGCTCCGGCCGCTATCGCGAGCAGCCAAGTCATGGCGCCGCGCACGGCCGTCAGCGCGGTCAACCATCGTCCTCGGCGAACAGGAGCACAAGCAAGTTCGGTCATGGCAGAACTGCCCATCGTCGGTGTGCGGCGAAGCGGGATGCCGGCCGCACCCAACACCAACGATTGTGCGCGCCTGGCGAAGGCCGATGCTGCTTTGCCAAGCCGCCAAGCGCAGCAACATCGCCGAAACACCGGCACCGGAACATGCGCCTTGTGCGGGTGGCGCGGTCGCCTCCGGTGCCCCCTCCCTCACCCGGGAGTGGCCAGCCCCCGCACACCTCTTCCTTCAGCGTTCAGGCACGCGACGTGCTTGCCATGACGAAGTGGCAATCCGCCGCTCTCTCGTTCTGCCGCCATGAACACTGCATCGCCCCGCCGCACCAAGCCCCTGCCCCCACTGCGCGTCGGCGTCGGCGGGCCGGTCGGCTCGGGCAAGACGACCCTGGTCGAGATGCTGTGCAAGACCATGCGCGAGCGTTGGGACCTGGTGGTCGTCACCAACGACATCTACACCAAGGAAGACCAGCGCCTGCTGACGGTCGCCGGCGCGCTGGAACCCGAGCGGATCATGGGCGTCGAGACCGGCGGCTGCCCGCACACGGCCATCCGCGAAGACGCGTCGATCAACCTCGAAGCCGTCGACCGCATGCTCGACCGTTTCCCCGACGCCGACATCGTCTTCATCGAATCGGGTGGCGACAACCTGGCCGCCACCTTCAGCCCCGAACTGTCCGATCTGACGATCTACGTAATCGACGTGGCGGCGGGCGAGAAGATCCCGCGCAAGGGCGGCCCCGGCATCACCAAGAGCGACCTGTTCGTGATCAACAAGACCGACCTGGCGCCCTATGTGGGAGCTGATCTGTCGGTGATGGAGGCGGACACGAAGCGCATGCGGGGGGCGAAGCCGTTTGTGATGACGAATTTGAAGACGCGCGCTGGGCTGGCCGAGGTTGTCGAGTTCATCGAGCGCAAGGGTTTGCTGACGGCGTAGGCAGACTGGCGATTCGCACCGCTGGGCGCGTCTCGGCGAGGAGAAGGGTCCGTCCCTCTTCGCGTTAGACGCTCCTCACGACGGACCCCCTCCCCTCGCTGCCGCCGTCGGTGGCGTGGCAGCGCGTTCGGCTGGCCACCCGGTTGAT
>NZ_JBFUGE010000255.1:0-8479 GCF_056403075.1 Ideonella sp. P3_A4
GTTCGCTGCAAGGCCTGGTGGCGATCAACGACAAGCCCGTCGGCTTCGCCCACTTCTACCTCCACCCTTCAACGTACAGCCTGGCCCCGGCCTGCACACTGGATGACCTCTACGTCGCGCCGGACTGTCGGGGCCAGGGCGTGGCACGGCAACTCATCGAGGCCGTCGCCGCGCAAGCGCGCCAGGCCGGTGCCTATGTCCTGCACTGGAAGACCCGGGATTCGAACCTGGGCGCCATCAGCCTGTACGACAAGATCGGAAGCCGCACCGGCTTCCTGTCGTACCGGCTCGATCTCTAGCAGCGRCCCGCTGCCGCTACGACCGATCCCAGGGATCGCCCACCCACAGCGCCACCGCGCTGAAGTTGTCCTGGTTCGGCACACACCGCTCCTCGATGCACTCGCGCATCAGCTGCAGCCAGTGCTGCGGCGTGTCGGCGTTGTTCAGGGTCTCGATGATCTGGGCGTCGCTCAGGCTGTCCCACCAGCCGTCGCTGCACAGCAGGTAGGCATCGCCCTCTTCGACTGTCT
Source organism: Ideonella sp. P3_A4 (assembly GCF_056403075.1). Lineage (NCBI taxonomy): Bacteria > Pseudomonadati > Pseudomonadota > Betaproteobacteria > Burkholderiales > Sphaerotilaceae > Ideonella > Ideonella sp. P3_A4. Next base: position 531 of record NZ_JBFUGE010000255.1, read on the forward strand.
CGGGGCCGCTCACTGCATGAGGCGCGAGTTCTTCGTCCAGGCCAAGGGCCGCGACGAGCTGGTTCTTGTGCGGGTGTTTGCGCGCTTGGGCTGCGGTCAGCAGGCCGGCGTCGAGCAGGTCTTGCACCACGCTGTCGTCGCGCGTCACGAAGTCGACGCGGCCGCCGCGCAGGCGGTACAGCCGTGAATCGCCAACGTGCGACCACAGGGCTTGCTGGCGACCAGGGTCGACCCACAACAGCACGGCGGTGGTGAGCATGCGCTCGGCGAGTGGTATGTCGCCCTGCCCTTGCCTGACCTCGGTGTTGGCCACGCGGAGTGCATCGGCCAGCGCCTCGGGCGACCAGAAGCTCACGCGCTCGTTCGTTTGCGCCTCCAGGGCCTCTACGGCGCGCGCCGAAGCCACGGCACCGGCGCGGTGCCCGCCGGCGCCGTCGGCCAGCACGGCATACCAGGCCAGGCCGGCGCGCCCGCAGCGCACATCGTCTTCATTGGTGCGGCGGGCACCGATCTCGCTGCAACTGGCCAGGCTGATGCGTGGCAGTGCGAGGGTGCGGGTGTCAAGCAGCACTCTTTTCGCGCTCCAAACGTTCCAGTTGCTGTTCGTAGGCCGACAAGAAGGCCTTGCCGAACAGGTTGTGGAAGTCGTCCTGCGCCTCGTCGCGGATCGCCTCGAAGTGCTGCAGGTACAGCTCCCACAGCTTGGCCTTGCGGTTGATCGGCAGCACGCTGTCGAGCACCGAGCGCGCGACCAGCTTGTTCTCCAGCTCGGCCGGCGCGAAACGGCGGAGCACACCTTCGAGCGCGGCGCGCGTGCCAGCCATCGAGCCGATGGCGTGGCCGATCAGGTCGTGCATTGCATCGTCCATCGCCGCCGGCCCGTCCAAAAAGCCACGCACCGGCGGCTGAAGCAATTGCTCGAGGGCCGACTGGGCATCGGGCGAGAACTTCAGCGGGTTGTTGTTGCGCGGCTGGATCACCGTGACCTCGGCGCGCAGCTCGTGCTTGGTGGCCGCACGCACGGCCATCAGCTGCAGACTGCCACCCACTGATGTGCGCAGCAGGCCGCCGATCACGCGCATCAGCTCGGGGTTCAGCCCCTGCGGCGGGTCGAGCTTGATGCCGGCGCCTTCGCAGAACGCACGCCACAGTGCGGCGGTATCGGCCGCGCCTGCGCCAGTTGCCGCAACAGGACTCACGGGCGGTGGCGCCGCCACCGACACGGGGGCAGGCGCAGGCGCAGGTTCAGGCACGGGCGCCGACATCGACTCCAGCTCCACCGGCACAGTCACCGGGTCGGCTTCGGGCGGCCGGCGTATCGACGGTGGCCTGAACGCCGCGTTCAGTTCGGGCGTGTGGTCTGACCATGCAGCAGGGCTGGGAGCCGGTGCGGGCGTCGCCGTTGCGGGCCCGGTGCCCGCCATGAAGGCAGCGAGTGGGTCGGGGTTGCCGCTGCCACTGCCGCGCAGGCCGAACAGGTCATCGATCGACGTCGCCGCGCTGCTGGGCACCAGGTCAGCGAACACGCCGCCTTCGGAGGGCGCGGCCTTGGGCCGGTCCGCCGGTCGCGGTGCCGTGGCGAAGGGGTCGAAGTCATCCGGCAGCCGCGAGCTGAGCGAAGGGGCCATGCCCTCGGACAAGGTGGAGTCGCTCAGCAGGTCGGCGAACGGGTTGGCACCGTGCGGTGACGTGGCCGGCCGCCGGGTGGGCGTTTGCGGGTCACGCCGCAGCAGCGTCGGGCCTTCGGTGAGGGTGCGGGCGTCGTCGCTCACCTCGAGCAGATAGCCGCCGATCAGCAGGCGCTCGCCGTGGCGCAAGGGCGCAGACTCGCCTTGCGCCAACGACCGCCCACCTACGCTGATCGGGTTGGCGCTGCCGACGTTGCGAATGACATAGCCATGGCCGGTGGCCGCGATCTGCGCGTGCTGGCGCGAGATGTGGCGCTCAGGGTCCGGCAGGGCCATGGTGTTGTGGTCGGCGCGCCCGATGGTGCCGCCCTGGGCGCCAAACTGCGCCGTGATGGGTTGGGTGAGGGGCTGTTCGTTCAGCGACAACACGCGCAATGTCAAAGACATGTTCACTCACCCCCTCGTTGTTGCCACGACGGGCCTTATGGTGATGTTCATGGCCTGCGGCCTCCCTATCAATGACCGAAGGTCACGCCGCGTGGGCTGCAGCCAACAGGCGTTGCTGGCGCCAGGCCGGTGCAGCGGTGGGGAACAGCGGCGTCCCCGGTTGCAGCAGACAGCGTAACAGTGCCGCCACGGCGCGTTGGCGTTGTGTGCCTTCGCGCAACACCTGCTCGCCATGCGCCGCAGTGGGCACGGCGCCCATGAAGCTGCGCGCACCGACGGGCCATTGCACCGCGCGTGCGGCCCACCAGCCCGCAACGCGCTCGGCATCGGGCCACGGCAGGTCGTCGTCTTCGTCGAGCGCCACGTCGTCGTCTTCGGGATCGTCGGTGGGGCCGGTCTGTAGCCCTTCGGGCCGCGGGCGTTCCAGGCTCAGCGCCGCCAGATCGGCCCCGGTGATCGTGCTGAAGGCCTCGCCCGCGAGCCGCGCGAAGCTGTCGATCGCCATCAGCTCGATCAGCCACGGCACCAACCGCGTGTCACCCAGCCAGCCGCAAGCTCGCACCACGCGGCGTTGCGGCTCGCCCGACCGCTGTGCCACTGTGCGCACCAGTTCAGCAGCACGCTCCCAGCGTGTGGCCAGCAGCGCCAGCAGTGTGCTGTTGGCATCTTCCGGGTCAGGGGCTTTCGCTGCCGCCTCCAGCCAGGCCAGCGCGGCGCCGCGGTCACCCAGCAAGCAGGCGGCTTGGGCAGCTTGGCGAGACACCGCCGGGTCCGCATCGTTCAACTGCGCCAGCGCGTGGCCCAGAAGGTCGACACGACCCAGCGCCGCGGCAGTACGCAGGGCCTCGATGCGCAGCGCCGGGTCAGCGTCGGCCAACGCCGATGCCAGCACCACCCCAGGGTCGACGCGGTGCAAGCGGCAAGCTCCCAGGCCGAGCGCGCGCCAATGCGGCAGCGGCGAAGCTAGCAGACGCCGCGCAGTGCCTTGCAACAGCGGTGCCGAGACCCAGCCGAAGGCAGACAACAGGCCGCGAGCCGCATCCGGCATCGCTGCGCTCAAAGCGAGCAGGCGGTCCAGTGTCTTTTCGTCCTGCGATTCGATCGCACAGGCGCCGGCGGCGAAGACCTCGCCCGCGCCCGCACGCGCCAGCCCGGCGGCGGCGCACTCGGCGCCATAGGGCCCTGCGACCATCAGCCCATCAAGGTGCGCGGCGACGCGGTCGTCGAGCCGGCGAAGCTGGTGCAGCCGCACATGCGGCGCGCGCACCAACACAGAACGCACATGCCGCAGCATTGCGCTCTCTTCGGCGTGCTGTTGCACGATGGCGGCAATCGGTGGACGCTGCAAAACGCTGGGCGCGCTGCGCGTGGGGGCAACAGAAGACACAGGGCATGCTCGGCCGCCATCCGAACCGCCGCAATGTCCGAAAGTCACCTGTCAACGAGCAGGGCTTGTCGCAAACTCCTTCGCGCCCAGGCCTGACTTTGGAGCGCCATGCCTTTCACGCCGACGATGACCAAGCACACCTTGCTGCTCAGTGCTGCGGCATGCTTGCTCGTGGCGTGCGAGACCCCACCGCCATCGCCAACCGCCGCCGAGCCCGCACCGGTGCCGACCGCGCCAGTAGCGCCCCGCGTCGAGCCCGCCCCGCCGCCAGCACCCACGGGTCCGGCCACGCCGGCCGCCCAAGCCCAGGCGCAGAAAACCGCGCTGGGGGCAGTGAGTCTGCTGGAGAGCGGCCGCGAAGACCAGGCCCGCGTCGAGTTGCAGAACGCGCTGGCGTTGGACCCGGCGAACAAGCTGGCACTGAACCTGACGCGCCAACTCAATGTGGACCCGCTGGCGACGCTGGGGCGCGAGTCGTTTGCCTACACGGTGCGGCCGAGCGACACGCTGTCGCAGATCGCCGGCCGCTTCATGGGCGACATCTACGCCTTCTACATCCTGGCGCGCTACAACGACATCAAGGTGCCGCGGCAGGTGGCTGGTGGCCAGGTCATTCGGATTCCCGGCAAGGCGCCGCCGCCGGGCCGCGTCGTCGACCCCCCCACGCCGGCACCAGCACCGACGCCCGTCGCGCCACCCACGCCCCCTGCCCCGCCGCCGGCACCCGAGCCCACGGCCGGCATGCTGGCCCTGCGCTCGGCCGAAACCGCCGAGCGCGCGGGTGACCTGGAGCGCGCAGCCGCCGAATACAAGCGCGCAGCCAGCCTGGACCAGCCCGCAGCGGCCGCCAAAGCCGAGGACCTGCGCAAGCGCCTGGTCTCGCGCTACACGGTCAACGCGCGCACGGCCTTCGCCAAGCAAGACCTGACCGGGTCRATCCGCTCCTGGGACAAGGTGCTGGAGCTGGACCCCAACAACGACACCGCCAAGCTCGAACGCCAGAAGGCCTTGATGCTGCAGAAGAAGGTCGAAGGCCTGAAGTAGCAGACCCTGCACAGCCCGCCGCGGCTGTGCACCTCGTACCGTGTCAACAACCGCCCGCCGGCTCCTGACTCAAGGCGGGCTGGGCCGCTTGACCGGCTTCAGCACCTCGGCCGTACGGCCGGTGCCCTTGCTGGCCTCGGCAGCGTTTTGCGGCGCCGAAGCCGCAGCCTTGGCCGCGGGTGCCGCCTCGGTACCACCTCCGCCCCGTTTGCCAAGCGTCACACGCGAAAGCCGGCCCAGGTAGCTGCGCCGGTTGCGCTCGCGCTCGATCGCGCGCAGCGCGTCGGCCGCTTGCACCTGGTCGGGCTGCTGTTGCAGCACGAGCAGGTACTGGGTCTGCGCACCATCAAGGTCACCACGCCGTCGCGCCTGCTCGGCGCGGCGCAGGTGATCACCGGCGTCTGACTCGGCCTTGGCCTGGACCTGCTCGAGCTTGTCCCGATAGGCGGCTGCCTCCGGCCGCAGCAGCACCAGCACTTCCCAGGCGTCGGCCGCCTCGGCATAACGGCCCTGTTGAGTGAACTGCTGCGCCCGCTCCTGCTGGGTCCGCTCGAAAGCGGCCAACGACGAATCTGCGCCCGTTTCAACGGGCAGCGGCATCGCCCCCGCTGGCTCACGCGGCGGCGCACTGCCACAGGCAGCCAGCCACAGGCACAGCGCCATCCAACCCAACCGGTGATCAAGCACGGGGTGCTTCATGGCTTGCTGAACCGTTTGGACGTTTCCAGCTTCGCCTTGAATGCCTCCAGATCGTGATCACCGAAGATCATCGTTCGGTGCAGCATCAAGGGTTGCGCGAAGAAGGCATTGCCGCCGGGGTTGACGGTCACGGCCAGCGTGTAGCTCTGCTTAATCAACGAGGCCAGCACCGCCTCGTTGGCATCACCGAACGGCAGCGCAAAGTGCTTCACCGGCTCGGCCAGCCGGCGCTCGAGCAGCTCGCGCGGCACGCGTGTCTCGGCGTCCAGCGCCTGGCGATACAGCTCATCGGTTTCGTCGGCGCCGCGCTCGATCAAATTGCGGTGCGATTTCGAATGCGCCTGGATGTCGACCAGCCCCGACGCGCTCAGCTCTTGCAGCTGGGCCCAGTTCAGCGCGTCGCCAGCACCGATGAAGTCGGTGTAGACGAAAACGGTTGCCGGGAAGCCGTGCTTGCGCAGCAGCGGGTACGCCACCCGGTGGACCGACTCGTAGCCATCGTCGATCGTGATGACGACCGAGCGCCGCGGCAGGGCCTGCTCGCCCTTCAGGTAGGCCGCCAGATCGGCCAGGCGAATCACGCGGTAGCCGTTGCGGCTCAGCCAATCCAGCTGCGCCGAGAAGTTGGCGGCCGAGACCGTCATCTTGTTGCTGCCGCCCGTGCCGAAGCGGTGGTAGCAAAGAATTGGCACGGTCTGGTATTCGCCGCCGCGCACACCCATCGGGTTCAGGTTCTTCAGCGGCACCACCAGCGGCTGGCCGGGCTCGACACGGTCGACCTGGTTGTACTCGCCGATCACCCAGTCGCGCTCTTCACTGCCCAGCAGGCTGGCCGCGATCGAGCGCAGGTCTTCGCCCGCTGCCGGCCGATAAACCACGAAGCGGTCGTTGCGTGCGATTACCTCGCCACTGGCCGCGGGCGTGGCTTGCGGCGGCGTGGCCGGTGGGCCGGGCGGCGTGAGCGACGTGGTGGAACACCCCGCCAGCGCAACCAACAACAGCCCACACACCCAACGCAGCGCCGCACCCGGCGCACGGCTGCTGCGACGGTCTGACCCGCCCACGTTCATGACCGCTTTCACTCCGGACCTTGCCCGCTGCGTGCTGCGGTGTGCGGCTCTGCCTCGTCGATCGATGCGGCGCGTGCGACTGGCGGCACGGGGGTCGAGCCAACGCGCACCGGCGTCTCCGGCCCGGACAGCCCGGCCGGCGTGACCACCTCGGCACCCGACAGCTCTTGCAGCGCCTGGGCCATGCGGTCGAACGCGGCGTAGAGCAAGCCGAACTCGTCCTTGCGCTGCTCGCGGATGCGATAGTCGAAGCGGCCCTTGGCGATCTCGGCCATCGAATCGCTGACGAGCTGGATCGGCTTCGCGAACCAGTTGGCGACGAAGTACATGGCCACCGCCACCGCCAGCACGGTGACCACCACGAGCACCGCCATCAGCACCATCGACAGCTGGGCCACACGCTGCAGCGGCCGCTCCGGCAAGCCCAGCGCCACGCGCCCGACCTGTTTGCCCTGGAAGGTGATCGGCGACTCGAAGCCCAGCATCGGCTCGTCATGCGCGCGGTAGCGCGACACCGCCACACCGCCCGAGCGCGTGCCGAGCGACTCACCCACCGGCGGCTGAAACGCCTGGCCGACCAGGGCCGGGTCGCTCGCCGAGCGCACGACACCTTCGCGGTCGATCACCGCCACGCTGTCGAAGTCCTTGGTCTTCATGATCTCTTGCAGCGCCACGTCGACCACGRCCCAATCCTCGGACAACGCCGGCACCGCGTTCTGCGCCGCGATGAAGCGCGCCAGCGCAGCGCCGGAGTCGCTGACCTGCCCCATCATCGCGGCGTACTGGCGCTGCGTGATGACCGACGCGGTCAGGCCCATCACGACGGCAACCACCAGCGCCATCGTCGCGGCCCACTTCACGCGCAAGGGCACGATGCGCGGCTTGTTCTCGCCGCGCGCGGCCTCGTCGATGCTGACCAGCACGCGACTCAGCGCATCTGCCAGCTCCCGCCCGGTGGCGAAACGGCGATCCGGCGCCTTGGCCAGGCAGCGCTCCACCACACGGCGCAGCGATGCCGGCAGGCCGGGCCGCAGCTTCTCCATCGGCGGCGGGTCATCCTTCGCGATCTTCAGCGCCAGCGTCACCAGGCTGTCGCCCTGGAACGGGCGCTGCCCGGTCAGCAACTGGTAGAGCACGATGCCGGCCGAGAACAGGTCCGACCGGCCGTCGATCTTCTCGCCTTGCGTCTGCTCGGGCGACATGTACTGCGGCGTGCCGAGGATGTCGCCAACCCGCGTGCGGTGCTCACCGCCGGTGCCTGCCGGCACGTCCATGTGGGCGATGCCGAAATCGGTGACCTTGATCGTCTGCGTGCCCTTCAACCGCATGATGTTGCCGGGCTTGATGTCGCGGTGGACGATGCCGCGCGCATGCGCATAGTCCAGTGCACGCGCCAGCTGGATGCCGAAGATCACCACCTCGCGCAGCGGCAGCAGCTGACCGCCGGTCATCAGGTCACTCAGCGAGTCGCCGGCCAGCAGCTCCATCGCCATGTACGGCCGGCCTTCGATCTCGCCCACGTCGTGCACGGTGACGATGTTCGGGTGCGACAAGCCGCCGGCCGCGCGCGCCTCGCGCAAGAAGCGCGAGCGGTACTCGTCGTCTTCACACAGCGACGCATGCAGGAACTTGATCGCCACATCGCGCCCGATCTGCGGATCGTGCGCCTTGAAC
>NZ_JBFUGE010000256.1:0-8469 GCF_056403075.1 Ideonella sp. P3_A4
GCTGCACGCCCAGGCGCGTCTCCAGGTCTTTCAGCCGCTTGCTTGCCGCCGCCAGCGCCAGGTGCTCACGCTCCGCCGCACGCGTGATGCTGCGCGATTCGGCGATAGCGAGGACGAGGTTGAGGGTGACGAGGTCGAAGCGCATGGCAGGCAGGAATGGGGTGCGACGACTGCCTTCACCCGCACCGCGCCACCCCGGTCGGGCAGACAGCCGGGGCCGGCGCTCAACCGGTAAGTTTCACGCCAGCAGCCCATCGCAACCATGATCGTGCACGAAGGCTCGATGGCGTGCGCACGGATGTTCTCAAGGGAGCCTTCGCCGTTTGCGAATGGTAGCCATGCCGCCTCCCGGCGTCCACCCGAGGCGCAAAGTGCCCGGGTGGTGGCCCCGCCTGACATCAGTCGATACCGGGAGCCTGCGCGCCGAAACCGCGCGGCTGCGCCACGGACAACCCAGCCCCCGCTCGAACGGGGGTGGCGGCTTTCCTGGGCAGAACCGCCGCGCGATAACGCCTGTCGCCCGCGGCCAGCGCGCCGCCCAACGCGATGAGCAATGCACCGGCCCAGATCCAGCCCATGAAGGGCTTGTCCTGCACGCGCACGAGCCAGCGCCCATCCTGGGTCGCCTCGCCGAGCGAGACGTACAGATCGCGCCACAGCCCGCGGTCGATCGCCGCCTCGGTCATCGGCATCTGCTGCACGACATAGATACGTCGCTCCGGGTACAGCGTGGCCACGCGTTCTTCGCCTCGCGTCACGTCGGTCACGTCGAATCGGCCGCGCGCCGCCAGGTAGTTGCTGCCGTCGACGCGCCTCAGCTCGGTGAAGGCGAATCGGTAGTCGCCCAGCATGGCACTTTCGCCAACGCGCAACCCGAGTTCGTTTGATGTTTCAAGGCTGTTCACCAGCGTGACGCCGATCGCAAACACGCCCAGCCCCGTGTGCGCAGCCACCATGCCCCAATAGCTCAATGGCGGGGAGCCCAGGCGCGCCCGCCAACGCGTGCCCGCAGGTTGTTGCCATAGGCGACGCAGAAGATCGGCGCCAGTGCCCAGCAACAGCCAGGCCGCCAGCGCGAGGCCGAGTGCCGCGCGCCATGAGAGGGCCAGCGTCACCCCGGCTACCACGGCAAAGGCCACCGCCGCCATCGCGGGCCCCGCCAGACGCTGCAACACACCCGACACCGAGGCCCGCTTCCAGCTTGCCGCCGGACCAATGGCGGCGAACAACAGCAAGGGCATCGTCAGCGGCACGAACACCGCGTCGAAATACGGCGGGCCGACAGAGATCTTGCCCAAGCCCAACGCATCCAGCGCCAACGGGTACAGCGTACCGAGCAGCACCGTGCCGGCCGCAACGGCCAGCAGCACGTTGTTGAGCATCAGCAGCGACTCACGCGAGAACAACGCGAAACCCTTGCCCAGACCCACGGTGGGCGCACGCCAGGCGTACAGCGCGAGCGCACCGCCGATCACCACCGCCAGGAACAGCAGGATGTACAGCCCGCGCCGCGGGTCGCTGGCAAAGGCATGGACCGAACTCAGCACACCCGAGCGAACCAGGAAGGTGCCCAGCAGCGACAACGAGAAGGCCAGGATCGCCAGCAGCACCGTCCAGCTCTTGAAACTGTCGCGCTTTTCGGTGACGGCCAGCGAGTGGATCAGAGCCGCCCCCACCAGCCAGGGCATGAACGAGGCGTTCTCCACCGCGTCCCAGAACCACCAGCCGCCCCAGCCCAGCTCGTAGTAGGCCCAGGCGCTGCCGAGACAGATTCCGAGCGTCAGAAAAGCCCAGGCCAGCAGCGTCCAGGGTCGCGTCCAGCGCGCCCATGCCGCATCCAGCTGGCCGCCAAGCAAGGCCGCGATCGCGAACGCAAATGCCACCGAGAAGCCGACATAGCCCATGTAGAGCACCGGCGGGTGAACCATCATGCCCAAGTCTTGCAGCAGCGGGTTCAGGTCGCGCCCATCGGGCGGCGCCGGCAGCAGGCGGTCAAACGGGTTGGACGTGAACAGCAGGAAGCACAGGAAACCCACGCTGATCAGCCCCATCACCCCCAGCACGCGCGCCACCAGCGCATCGGGCAGGCCCCGGCTGAACCAGGCCATCGCCACCGACCACAACGCCAGGATCTGGATCCACAGCAGGATGGAGCCTTCGTGCCCACCCCAGACGGCGCCGATGCGGTAGTGCAGCGCCAGGTGCGAATTCGAATTCGAAGCCACGTAGGCCAGCGAAAAGTCGTTGCTGACGAACGCGTGGACCAGCGCGCCGAAGCCGAGCGTCACGAACAGGCACTGGCCGGCAGCCGCAGGTCGGGCCAGCGCCACCCATCGCGCGCGGCCGCGATGAGCACCGAGCAGCGGCAGCGTGCCTTGCACACAAGCCAAGCCCAGCGCCAGCACCAGTGCGAAGTGGCCGAGCTCGGTCGTCACTGCGACAGCCCCGCTGGCTTGGCATCGGCGGAGGCTTTTTTCAAGGCGTAGGCTGCTTCCGGCGGCATGTAGTTTTCGTCGTGCTTGGCCAGCACCTCATCGRCCACGAAGACCTGGTCCGGCAGCAGCCGCCCCTGGACCACCACGCCCTTGCCCTCCTTGAACAAGTCGGGCAAGGCCCCGCGGTAGCGAACCGGCAGGCGCTGCGCCATGTCGGTCACGATGAAGCTCACCGTGACACCATCGCCCTGCCTCTGCACGCTGCCACCTTCCACCAAACCGCCGAGACGAAAGCGCTGCTGAGAGGGGGCATCGCCCGCCACCACTTGGGTGGGCGTGAAGAAGAACACCATGTTCTTCTTCAACGCCGACAACACCAGCCAGACGCTGATCGCCAATGCGGCCAGTCCGGTGGCCAGCAGCGCCAACCGTTGATGACGCGCCCTCATTCGACCTCGCCCAGGCTGGACTCATCGCCCGCATGGAACGACTTCACCCGTCGCAACGCGGCCCGGAGCCGCCACGTCAGCAGGACCCACTCGCCCACCAGGCCCACCACCACCATCCCCAGCGAGCCCCACACATAGATGCCGTAGCCACCCATGCCGACGAATTCGCTCGCGCCACGCCAACTCATACCGCCCCCTCCGCGGCGCGCGCCGCCCAACCCGTATGACGCTCACGCTCGAGCACGATGCAACGCAATCGCGCCAGCACCGCAGCGATCGCCAACAGCCACAGCCCCAGCGCGCTCGCCAACAGGCCCAGCAGCATCTCGGGTGCCAGCGTCGGTGCACTGCCGAGGGTGATCGAAGCGCCCTGGTGCAAGGTGTTCCACCACTTCACTGAGAAGTAGATGATCGGCACGTTGACCACGCCAACCAGCGCCAGCAGCGCACCGGCGCGGTCGGCGCGCTGCGCGTCCTCGATCGCCGACTGCAGCGCGATGAAGCCGACATACAGAAACAGCAGGATCAGCACCGAGGTCAGGCGAGCATCCCAAACCCACCAGGTGCCCCAGGTGGGTTTGCCCCACAGCGCGCCTGTCCACAGGCACAGGAACGCGCTCAAGGTGCCCGTGGGCGCCAGGGCCTGCATCAGCATGAACGACAAGCGCGTGTTCATCACCAGCCCCACGCCAGCCCAGAACGCCATCGCCACGTAGACCACCATCGCCACCCAAGCGGTGGGCACGTGGACGAACAGGATGCGATAGACCTCGCCTTGCTGATGGTCGGTGGGCGCCACCAGAAAGCCGACGCCCAAGCCCAGGCTCAGCACGACCACGCCGCTGACGAGCAACCACGGCAACAAGCGGCCGATGGCGAAGTAAGCGGCCTGCGGCGAGGCGTACTTCCACCATCCAGCGCCGTTAGGAAACGAGTGCCTGGCCGTGGCCGGGTCGTGCGATGTGGCAATCAAGACAGTTCCTTGGTGACCTGCAAAGAGTTCAGTTCAACGCGATGCGCAGCGCCGCCCCCGCGGCCCAGGGCGCCAACGCGAACGCCGCGGCCAACAAAGCGCCCAACAGCTGCAGGTGAGCGGCAAAGTTGCCGCCACTGGCCTGCGCACCCACCGCACCGGCGCCGAACACCAGCACCGGCACATACAACGGCAGCACCAACACCGCGACCAGCGCGCCACCGCCGCGCAAGCCCAGCGTCAGGGCACCGCCGATGGCGCCCACCAGGCTCAGCACCGGCGTGCCGATGAACAGGCTCGCCGCCAGCACCTGTACCGACTCAGCGGGCAGGTCGAACTGCAACGCGATCAGCGGCGTCAGCAGCACCAGCGGCAGCCCCGTGATCAACCAATGCGCGAGGACCTTGCCGATCACCACCGCCACCAGCGGCTGGGCCGACAGCAGCATCTGTTCCAGCGTGCCGTCGACCAGGTCGTGGCCGAAGATCCGTCCCAGTGACAACATCGACGCCAACAGCGCCGTGGCCCACAACACGCCCGGCCCCACGCTGCGCAACAGCGCCGGCTCGGGCCCTACGGCAAGCGGGTACAGCATCGCCACCATCACAAAGAAGAACAGCGCGGCCAAGGCGTCGCCAGGCCTACGCCAAGCCAGCAACAGGTCGCGACGCGCAGCATGCACCAGCACCTTCAGCATGGCTGCGGCTGGGCCGCACTGCGAGCCGACAGGTCCAGCACGTGGGATCTGACAGCCGTCAACGAGCGCGGTTGATGCGTCGTGTAGACGACGATGCCGCCGCGCGTCAGATGCTGTTCCAGCGTCGCATGAAGGGCATCGGCGGCGACGTCGTCCAACGCGGTGAAGGGTTCGTCGAGGATCCACAACGGCGGCACCTGCGTCACATGCAGCCGAGCCAGTCCAACACGTCGGCGCTGGCCTTGCGACAGGCGCCCCGCCGGTCGCCACGCCGCACGCGACAGCCCGACGCGGGCCAGCGCCTCGACAGCGCCGCGACTGTCCAGCGTCCGGCCGGCGAGGCGCTCGCCGAGCACCAGGTTCTCGACACCGGTCAGTTCGTCTTTCAGGCTGTTCGCATGGCCAAGGTACAGCAGCGCCCGATGAAAGTCCGCGCTCGCCTGGTACTTTCGGTGGATGTCATGCCCGCGCCAGAGCACGGCCCCGGCGGACGGCCGCGTCAGGCCGCACAGTTGGCGCAGCAGACTGGTCTTGCCAGCGCCATTGCGCCCTTTCACCCACAGGGCTTCGCCGGCGCCGACTTCGACGCTCAGCTCATCGAACAACGCTCGCCCCTCTCGCACGCAGGCGAGCCGCGAAGCACCCAGCGTCACGGCGCCGACGCCGCCGCGCGCGGTGCCGGCGGCTGGACATGCGCCACGGCCTTGCCGCCTTCTTTCTCGTAGTCCTCCGAGCCGGTCGCGCCGGCGATCGTGTAGCCCTTGGCGGCCAGCAGGTCGCCTGCGGCACCGGCGCGCTGCGCGTGGTTCGACACCGTCAGGATCAGCCTGTCCTTGGGCAGATAGGCGAGTTGCTTTTCGAGCTCGCTCGCCTGCACGCTGAGAAAGACCGGGAAGCTGCCATACCGGATGTGCTCATCGGGACGCCGCACATCGAGCACGAGCAACTTGTCCGGCTTGGCGAGCAACACGTCGACCTCGTCGCGGGACAGCTGTTTGGTCTTGTACTTCCAGGCCGGTGCAGCCGGCGCGGCGGCAGCCGTCGCCGTAGCTGCAGCTTGTTGGGCCGAGGCAGTGAACGCCGCTGAGGCCAACGCCAGAAGGACCACGAGACCGATGTTCTTCATTGAGCTTGCTTTCATGGACAGGGTGCGATCGGCACGCATACGAACTGGCTCAAACGCTGAGCCTTGCGCGCCGCGAACAACCATCTCAGCAGCAACCATGCCAACGCAAAAGACACAGAAACGCATCGCCATGCGTCTGCTCAGCACGACTTCCAACAGCGTCGCGCTGCAATTGCAGCAGTCACCGATGCGTTGCTGTCGGCAGTCCAACAGTGCGTGCAGCTGCGCGGTCACGTCGATTGGTTCGATGGCGCCGGCAGTCGGTTGTCGGCACGAAAAATGGCGCTCGAAGCGACTGCCGTCATGTCGATAGTTGCTGTTCTGCTAGGCACGCAGCCTGCTTGGAGGCGTCCCCTGATTCGCCTCCAACCTGAACCTAGCAAAGGGCATTCCGTGAGCCGTAAGAGAACGCAGAAGAGAACAACCAACTTCCCAGACCAACAGACTTCAAGTCGATTCCGCCTCGCGCCTGTCGCCGCCGTGGCGGCCGGGATGGCCCTGCTGGCCCACGGCCCACTGCGCGCAGCTGATGCAGCGCCACCTTCAGCCGACAACGTCGCCGAGCCGGGCCAGGCCGGCGAGTCCGCCGCGCTGGACGCCGTCACCGTGCGCAGCCGCAATCGGATCGAGAAACTGCAGGATGTGCCTTTGTCGATCTCGGTCGTTCAAGGGGCCGAACTCGAGCGCCTGAGTGCCCACGGCATTGACGCGATCACCCAGCGCGCCGCCAACGTGTCGTGGAACCTGGGCAACCAGCGCACCAGCAGCCTGTCGATCCGAGGCATCGGCAAGATCGGCCAGACCGAAGCGCAAGACCCCAGTGTGGGCATCATCGTCGACGGTGTCAGCTACGCCTACAACGCGCTCACCTCCAGCTTCGACTTCGTCGACATCGACACGATCGAAGTCGCCCGCGGCCCGCAGGGCACGCTGCTGGGCAAGAACGCCAGCGTCGGCAACATCATCTTCACGACGCGCCGCCCATCGTTCACGCCCACCAGCGACTACACGCTCGAGTTCCGCGACCACGACGGCCTGATGGCGACCGCGGCGGTCGGCGGCCCGGTGGTCGACGGCCTGCTGGCCTGGCGCGGCACCGTCTCGGTCAACCGCGGCCCGGGCGACATCACCAACCGGTACAACAAGGACATCACCTACACCAACAGGGACCGTGTCTCGGGCCGCGTCCAGTTCCTGCTGACGCCCAGCCCCGACTTCAGCGCACGTCTGGGCTTCGACCTGCAGCCCCGCGCCGGCGAAACCACCAACGGCCGCACGGACTACAGCCCAACGCCGACCACCTTCGCCGACGGCAGCCCCAACACCGCACTGGACAACGCGGGCCGCCTGGGCCGCCGCTGGTTCACGCAGAGCGGCATCTTCAGCGTCGATGACTACTTCAACTCGCTCAGCAACGACAACCAGCGGCCGCTGGTCACCGGCAGCCGCGGCGCAACCGCCGAGTTGAACTGGCAGATCGGTGGTCACACGGCGACCTCGATCACCGCCTACAAGGACTACCACTTCGACGCGGTCAACGACGAAGGCACCCCCTTCGATGTCTACCGCAATGCAGGCGGCTTCTGGAACGACTACAGGCAGGTCAGCCAGGAGCTGCGCATTGCCTCGCCCACCGGCGGCTTCGTCGACTACCAGGGTGGCCTGTACTTGATCAGTATCGACAACTCGGCCACCTATCGCCGAGGCTGGGGCAACGACGCCGGCGCCTGGTTTGCCACCAATGCGCAGTACACCTTGCTCGATGCCACCAGCACCGGTCGCAATCTGCTGACCAACTCGCTGGCGAACCTGAACATGGCCTACAACTCACCGACCGGCGAGCAGAAGATCGAGAACAAGAGCGCCGCTGTCTTTGCACAGGCCAACTGGCACCTGAGCGATGCACTGACCTTGACGACCGGCGCGCGGCTGACGCACGAGGACCGCCGCAATACCGGCAGCTCGTACATCAGCGACAACGGCAACGGTGCCGAGCTGAACCCGGTGTCCGTGTCTTCGGCGGCGGGCACCGTCAACCTCGGCGGCTTCGCGACGACCTCGTCCGGCGCGCTGGATGTCGGCAACAGCGCCGAACAACTCGCCTTGGCCGATGCCACCGCGCTGAAGTACTTCGGCGTGGCGTCGTACAGCGGCCTGAGCGCCGCCCAGATGGGCGAGATCGCCGCGGCCAAGGCGATCCGCAAGGCGGCCATCGGCGTGGTGTTCAACCGCACGACGGCCGAGTCCTACCGCGCCAACCAGCCGGCCTTCGTGATCAGCCCGAGCTACAAGATCAACCGCGACATCACCGCCTACGCGTCGTTCCAGCACGGCGAAAAGGCTGGCATCTCGCAACTGGTCAACGGCGCGTCGGCATTGGTCCAGCCCGAGAAGACCAACTCGTTCGAGCTCGGACTGAAGACCTCGCTGCTCGACAAGACCTTGATCTTCAACGCCGACGTGTTCCTGACGCGAATCTCGAACTACCAGCAGTCGGTGCGGATCGTCGACCAGTACACCACCGACCTCAACAACGGCGACCTGCACCCGGGCGATCCCGGCTACGTCTACGCCTACGTCTCGGCCACCGGCAACGTGCCCAAGGTGCAGGCCTCCGGGCTCGAGATCGACGGCGTGTACGCCGGCATCCCGAACACGCTGCTGCGCATTTCGGGCGCCTACAACCGCGCGGTCTACAAAGAGTTCCCGAACGCCGCGCAACCCGTGGAGAACGGCTTTGCCGGTGCCCCGCCCTACCGCGATCTCAGTGGCCAGCCGCTGGCCGGTGC
>NZ_JBFUGE010000257.1:0-8463 GCF_056403075.1 Ideonella sp. P3_A4
CAGCGCGTGCAGCGATGCATCGTTCTCCGTGCAGCGATGCATCGTTCTCGTCAGGCTGCGCCGTCGCGTTCCAGCCGTGCAGCAGCCGCTCGCGCTCGCCTGCACCCAGCAAGCACACCCCTGTGTGTGCCGACCCCACATCGCGCAGCATCGCTTCGAATGCCGCCACGTAGTAACCCCCCGCCCGCTCCATCAGACCCGCGTCGTACAAATCAACGTCGTAGGTCAACGCAAGCACGAGGCGCTCACCATCGACCGAACGCGACACGTTGACGCAGTAGTCGTAGTTGGTCTTCTCGAAGCCTTGGCGTGCCACCACGCGTGGCTGCGAGGCGTCAGCAAGGGCCTGGTAGGCGTGGAAGTGCGTGTAGTTGAACAGCACCTCGGAGAACTCGCGCCGCAGGTCCTGCTGGATGGCGGACGACGGGTAGTGGCGCCAGCGCAGGTTCTCGGCCAGACGCTCGGCGAGCGTGCGTACCAAGGACTCCCAGCGGCTTTGCGTCACGTCGATCGCCACCGGCAGCGAGTTCAGGAACAGGCCAAGCCCCTGCTCACCCCCCGCCTCCTCCGGCCGGCCGTTGCCAACAACCGACGTGAGCGTCATAGGCTGCCCGCTCAGCGTGGCCAGCACCTTCACGTGCCCGGCGAGCAAAACGGCTTGCAGCGGCACACCGAGACGGCGCGCCAGTGCCATCAGCGGTGCCGAGTGCGCCGTGAAGGCCTCGACGCGATGGGCGCGCTGCGAGCGCTCGCGCTGGTGGCCGCCTGCCGCAACGCGGCGGGGGATCTGCACCTGCGGCGCATCGCGCAGCGAGTCGCTCCAATAGCGTCGCGCCTCGTCACTGCCCAGGGCTTGCAGCTCGCCGGCGACGAAGTCGCGGAACGCGGTGTCGGGCACCGGTGCGGGCAGTGCTTCGCCGCGCAACAACTGGCCGTACAGCACCAGCAGGCGGCTGGTCAGCAGCGAGTTGCTCCAACCGTCGTACACCGCGTGATGGAAGCTGAAGGAAAGCTCGAACGCGGCATCGCCGCGCACCTGCACGCAGACCTTGAACAGCGGCCCGCGCCAATCGAACGGCACGCGCTTCTCCTGCTCGATCCAGCGCGCGACAAGTTCATCCTGCGCAGCCGGCGCAAGGTGGCGGATGTCGCCGATCAAGAGCGGCAACGGCGGCTCGCGGTGGATGAGTTGCAACGGCCGCGGCAGGTCCAGCTCATAGCCGCTGCGCAGCACGGGATGCTGGCGGAACAGGAAGGTGAGTGCCCGCTCGAAGCAGCCTGCATCCCAGCGCGACTGCACATGCAGGCTGATGATGTCGTGGTAGGCCTCACCGCCTTGCTCCAGGCGCGTGTGGAACACCATGCCCAGCTGCAGCTGCGACATCGGATAGGCGTCTTCGTAGCGGGCTTCCGCGTCCGGGCCGAGGCTGGTCAGCTCTTCGGGCGTCAACAGCGCGAAGGGTGTCAGCGAGCCCACCGGAGCAGTCGCCTCGGCCGGCCCCTCGGCCAAGCCGATCGTACGTGCCATCTCGGCGACGGTCTGGTGCTTGAAGACGTCCTTGACGGCCATGGCGAGTCCGGCCGCTTTCGCCGCAGTGACGACCCGAATCGCCAAGATCGAGTCGCCGCCAAGCGAGAAGAAGTTGTCGTGCACGCCGACACGCTCGAGCTTGAGCACCTCTTGCCAGATCGCGCACAGCCGTGCCTCGGCCTCGTCGCGCGGCGCCTCGTAGCTCGCCTGCCTCACGTCACCGTCCTGCGGTGCCGGCAGCGCCTTGCGGTCCACCTTGCCGTTGCGCGTCAGCGGCAGCGCCTGCAGCTTCACGAACACCGCCGGCACCATGTACTCCGGCAGTTGTGTCGCCAGCGCCGCGCGCCAGTGCGCCTGCATGTCCTCGCCTTGGTCTTCGGCCACCACATAGGCCACCAGCCGCTTGTCGGCCGCACCGCCCTCGCCCCAAGCCACCACCACCGCTTCGCGCACCCCTTCGCACGCCGCCAGCCGCTGCTCGATCTCGCCCAGCTCGATGCGAAAGCCCCGGATCTTGACCTGGTGGTCGACCCGCCCGACGAACTCCAGCACCCCGTCCGCGCGCCAGCGCACCAGGTCGCCGCTGCGGTACAGCCGTGCCTGCTCGTCCGGCGTGAACGGGTCGCGCACGAAGCGCTGCGCCTGCAGTTGCGGCCGGTTCAGGTACCCACGTCCCACCCCATCGCCACCGATGTACAGCTCCCCGATCGCCCCCACCGGCAGCGCCTGCAGGCCCTCGCCCAGCACGTGCACCTGCGTGTCGGCCACCGGCCGCCCGATCGGGATCGCCCGAGCCTCGCTACCCCGCTCGATCACGTGGCAGCACGTGAACGTCACGCACTCCGTCGGCCCGTAGCCGTTGACCACCCGGATCGTCGCGTGGCGCTCATGCAGCCGCCTGACCGCCTGCGCCGACACCACGTCCCCGCCGGTCAGCACCACCTTCAGTGGCGTGCTCCCCGCACCCGCGCTGTCCACCCACACGTCGAACAGCCCGGCCGTCAGCCACATCATCTCCACGCCCTGGTCTTGCACCACCGCGTTGAGCTCGTCCACGTCCAGCCCGCCGCCTTCGGCCTGCGGCAGGCACACCACCGTGCCCCCGCTCAGCAGCGGCACCCACAGCTCGAACGTCGCCGCATCGAACGTGATCGGCGCCGCCAGCAGTCCACGCACCGGCCCCGACAGCCCCGTGTACTGCGCCGCTCCGCTGACCAGCCTCACCACGTTGCGGTGTGTCGCCTCCACCCCCTTCGGCTCTCCTGTCGAACCCGAGGTGTAGATCACGTAGGCCAGGTCTGTGGCCTGGGCCTGCCGCCCGAGGTTGTCCGCCGACAGCCCACGCGTCATGCGCTCGCGGATCTCCTGGTCCAGCGGCAACACCGTGCGCTGTTCCAGCGGCAGCTGCGCCATCAGCTCGCGCTGCGTCAGCACCACACCGATTTGCGCGTCGTCCAGCATAAAGCTCAGCCGCTGTTCGGGGTACGACGGGTCCATCGGCACGTATGCGCCGCCGGCTTTGAGCACCGCCAGCAGCCCCACCACCAGCTCGACCGAGCGCTCCGCGCACAGCCCCACGCGCACCTGCGGCCCCACGCCCTGCGCCACCAGCCAGCGTGCCAACCGGTTGGCCTGCGCGTTGAGTTCGCCGTAGCTCAGCACCTGCTCGCCGGCCACCACCGCCGGCGCCTGCGGCCGGGCCGCCGCGTGGGCCTCGAACAGCTCATGGATGCCCGCCTCGCGCGGGTAGCTCGTCGTCGTTGCGTTCCATGCCGCCAGCTGTGCACGGTCGGTTTCGCTCACCAGCGGCAGCGCCGCCACGACCGAGTCCGGCTGCACCACCACGCCCCGCAGCAGCACCTCGAAGCCCGCGCCCAGGCGGCGAACGGTGTGCTCATCGAACAAGCCGGTGTTCCAGGACCATTGCAGCGCCAGCCCGTCCTCGACCTCGGTGACATGCAGGCCCAGTTCGTAGTCCAGCCGCAACGCGTCGCTGTCCGACTCGAAGGCTTGCCACGCCAGATCGTGCATCTGCAGGCGATGGCGCTCGAAATTCTGGACCGAGAAGAGCACCTGGCACAGTGGGCCGTGGCTCAGGCTGCGAGCGGGCTGCAAGCGCTCGACCAGCATCTCGAAGGGCACGTGCTGGTGCGCGAAAGCGTCGAGCACATCGCGGCGGCCTTCGGCGAGCAACTCGCGGAAGGATCGGCTGCCGGCCAGTGGTGTGCGCAGCACGAGCATGTTGACGAAACAGCCCACCAGGGCCTCGAACTCGCGCTGCGTGCGGCCGGCGATGGGCGTGCCCATCACGACGTCGTCGGTGTGGCCGTGGCGTCCCAGCAGCACCGCGAAGGCACGCTGCAGCAGCATGAACAGCGTGACCTGCTCGGCAGCGCAGAGCGCGCGCAGGCGGGCCGTCAGCGCCTCGTCCAGCGGCTGCACCCAGGCCCGTCCGGCGAAGGTCTGCTGGGCGGGGCGCGGCCGGTCCAGTGGCAGCGCGTGCACGGCGGGCAGGTCGGCAAGCCGCTCGGCCCACCAGCCCACGGCGCGCTCGAGCGAGGCCCCCTGCAGCCAATCGCGTTGCCAGTGCGCGTAGTCGGCGTACTGCACCTCGAGCGGCGCCAATGCCGGCTCCTGCCCCTGGGCGAAAGCATCGTACAACGCGCCGAGGTCACGGCGCAGCACAGCCAGCGACCAGCCGTCCGAGGCGATGTGGTGCATCGCCAGCACGAGCACGTGCCCGTCGTTCGACAGCGTGAACACGCGGGCGCGCAGCATCAGGTCGCGCGCCAGGTCGAAGGCCCGGCCGGCTTCCTCCTCGATCGCGGCGTGCACCCGGTGTGCTTGTTCCGGCTCGGCCAGCTCCGCCAGCGAGACCTGCTGCAACTCGAAACTCATCACCTCGCGCAACTGCGGCACCATCGCCGCCTCGCGTTCGACATAGACCGTACGCAAGACCTGGTGGCGCTCGATCAGCGCGGCCAGCGCACGGCGCAGCGCGCCCGTGTCCAGCTGGCCTTGCAGTCGCATCGGCAGCACCATGTTGTAGTGCGTACCGCCTTCTTCGAGGCGGTCGACGAACCACAGGCGTTCCTGCGCGAAAGAGGGGCGCGCCGCGGTGTCAGCAGGCGCGCGCCGCAACGGCGGAACCTCGACGTCGTCGGCTGCTGCCGCGCCGAGGAAACGGACGATCTCGTCCTTGTGCGCCCGCACGAGGGCCTTGAGATCCGCGGGCATCTGGCCCGCGCTTGACCGCGCCACCAGCTGGCCGTCTTTCAGGACCAGGGCCACGCCATGCTGCAAGGCCGCGTTGAGAATGTCTCGGGCGCTCATCAGATGATCTCCTCCGATTGTTGTGATGAGTCCTCGATCGAGGACGCAAGTCGTTGCAGTCGCTGGCTCAGCGCGGCATCGTCGATGCGCACGGCCAGCTCGGCCACGGTGGGCCCGTTGAAGAGGTGGGCGAGGGGCAACTCGACCTCGAAGGCTTGGCGCACCTGGCTGACCAGGCGTGTGGCGAGCAGCGAGTGCCCGCCGAGCGCGAAGAAGTGGTCGTGCACACCGACACGGTCCACTTTCAGCAAGGCCTGCCACAGCCCGCACAACCGCGCCTCGGTGTCGTTGCGTGGAGCCACGTGCTCGGCCTGGCGCATGTCCGCAGCCTGCGGCGCCGGCAGCGCCTTGCGGTCGACCTTGCCGTTGGCGTTCAGCGGCAACGCGGCCATCACCACCACCACCGCCGGCACCATGTACTGGGGCAGCTGCCGCGCCAGCACTTCGCGGCAGCGCTGCGGCAGTGTTGCCGCGATCGCCTGCGTGTCCTCGCCCGGCTGCGCCACCACGTAGGCCACCAGCCGCTTGTCCGCGCCGTTGTCCGCCCGCGCCAGCACCACCGCGTCCTGCACGCCGGGGCACGCCGCGAGCCGGTGCTCGATCTCACCCAGCTCGATGCGGAAGCCCCGGATCTTGACCTGGTGGTCGACCCGTCCGACGAACTCCAGCTCGCCTTGCGGCAGCCAGCGCACCAGGTCTCCAGTGCGGTACAGCCGTGCCTGCGGGTCCGCCGAGAACGAATCGCGCACGAAGCGATCGACTGTCAAGGCC
Source organism: Ideonella sp. P3_A4 (assembly GCF_056403075.1). Classification (NCBI taxonomy): domain Bacteria; kingdom Pseudomonadati; phylum Pseudomonadota; class Betaproteobacteria; order Burkholderiales; family Sphaerotilaceae; genus Ideonella; species Ideonella sp. P3_A4. The sequence continues at coordinate 5,636 of NZ_JBFUGE010000257.1, forward strand.
TCGCGGTTCAGGTAGCCGCGGGCCACGCCTTCGCCGCCCAGGTACAGCTCGCCCACCGAGCCCATGGGCAGCAGCGCGCCCGCCTCGTCCAGCACATACGCGCGCACATTTCGCATCGGCCGGCCGATGGCGATCACGCGGCCGGTGTCGGCATAGCGGCCGGTCAGCACCGACCACGTCGCGTAGGTGGTGGTCTCGGTCGGACCGTACATGTGCAGCAGGTGGCGCGGCGGCGCCGTGGCCAACACGCGGTCCACCGCCTCGTAGTTGACTTGCTCGCCGCCGAACAGCAGACAGGTCAGCGAGCCGAAACCGTCCGGCCGCTCATGCGCCATCTGGTTGAACAGCGCCGTCGTCACGAACAGCACCGTCACCCCTTCGGCCACCAGGCGCGCCTGCAGCCGATGCAGGTCGAGCAGCGTGTTCTTGTCGACATGGACCAGCCGCGCGCCGTGCGTCAGTGCATGCCAGATCTCGAAAGTCGCCGCATCGAACGCCACGTTCGACGCCTGCGCCACCACGTCGGACTCGCCCACCTGCAGGTAGGTCTCGTCGCTGACCAGCCGCAGCACGTTGCGGTGCGTCACCAGCACGCCCTTGGGCTCGCCGGTCGAGCCCGAGGTGTAGATCACATAGGCCAGCGACTCGGCGTCGCCACTGCGGCGCGGCAGGCGTCCCGCCGGCATCGCTGCGAGCGCTTGTGTTGTCTGCGGCGCATCAAGCGCCACCACCGTGACGCCCGCCGGCGCCGACGCGGCAGCACGTAGCGCCAGCGCCTGCTGCGTCAGCAGCAGCGGCACGCCCGCGTCCGCCAGCTGCCAGCGCAGGCGCTCGTCCGGGACGTCGATGTCCATCGGCACGTAGGCGCCGCCTGCCTTCAAGATGGCCAGCAGCGCTACGACCAGATCGTTCGAACGCGCCATCCACACTGCCACGCAGTCGCCAGGTCGGACACCTCGGGCCACGAGCCCGTGCGCCAGCCGATTGGCGCGGGCGTCCAGTTCCGCGTAGGTCAACCCGCCAGCCGCGTCGACCAGCGCAGGCGCGTCCGGACGACGCAGTGCCTGGCGCTCGACAAGCTCGTGGATGGCGGCCGTGCGATCGAACGGCATCGAGGTGTCGTTCCAGGCGTGGAGCAACTGGATGCGCTCAGCCTCGGGCACGAGCGGCAGCGTTGCGACCTGGGCGCCGGGGTCTGCGGCGATGCCCGCGAGCAGCAGCGCATAGGCCTCGGACAGGCGCTGAAGCGTGGACCGCTCCAGGATGTCCGCGTTGCACGACCAACGCAAGTCCAGACCATCCCCCACTTCGGCGACCTGCAGCGCGAGTTCGTACTCCAGCCGCAGGCCGTCACCGTCACCGTCACCGTCACCGTTGGTGTCGTAAGGCTGCAGCGACGCGCCCTGCAGGTCCAGCCGTTCGCGCTCGAAGTTCTGCATCGCGAAGACGACCTGGAACAGCGGGCCGTGGCTGAGGCTGCGCGCCGGCTGCAGCCGCTCCACCAGCATCTCGAACGGCACGTGCTGGTGCGCATACGTCTGCAGCAGCTCTTGCCGGTTGCGCGCCAACAGCTCGCGGAACGTCGGCCCGTCCTCCAGCCGCGTGCGCAACACCAGCATGTTGACGAAGAAGCCCACCAGCGGCTCCAGCTCGCGCTGCGTGCGCCCCGCGATGGGCGTGCCCATCACGATGTCGTCGGCCCGGCTCCAGCGCCCCAGCAGCACCGCGAACGCCGCCTGCAGCGTCATGAACAGCGTCGCCCCTTCTGCCTGCGACAGCGCGCGCAGCCGCGTCGCCAGCGCGCCGTCCACCGGCTGGCGCCACGTCGTCGTCGCGAATGTCTGCCGCGCCGGCCGTGGCCGGTCCAGCGGCAGCGCATGCACCGCCGGCAGCCCCGCCAGGCGCTCGGTCCACCACCCCAGCTGACGCTCCAGCGCTTCGCCCTGCAGCCACTCGCGCTGCCATTGCGCGTAGTCCGCGTACTGCACCGGCAGCGGCGCCAGCGACGGCTCTTCGCCGCGCACGTACGCCCCGTACAGCGCCCCCAGCTCGCGTGCCAGCACGCCCAGCGACCAGCCGTCCGAGGCAATGTGGTGCATCGTCAGCACCAGCACATGCTCGTCGTCCGCAAAGCCGAGCAGGCTCCCGCGCAGCAGCACGTCTCGACCCAGGTCGAACGGCAGTCGGCCCTCCTCGGCCAGCACCTCACGCACCGCGTCGAAACGCACCGGTCCATCCAGCTGCGGCAGCGAGGTCACCGTCAACATGAACGGCTCGGCTGGGTTCACCACAGCCACCGCCACGTCGTCCTGCTCCACGAACACCGTGCGCAGCACCTGGTGCCTGTCGACCAGCACGGTGAGCGCGCGTGCCAGCGCCTCGGCGTCTACACGCCCGCGCAAGCGCAGCGGCCAGACCATGTTGTAGCGCGCACTGCCGCCTTCGAAGCGGTCGATGAACCACAGCCGCTCCTGGGCGAAAGACAGGCGTCGCGACGCCTGCACGGCTTGCGGGCGCAGGGGCGGTGGCTCGTCCGTCGCTGCACCGGACGCGAGCCACGCCGCGAGGGCAGCCACAGTGGGGGCCTCGAACACCGCCCGCAGAGGCAACGTCACGCCGAAGGCTGGGCGCACCCGGCTCACCAGCCGCGTGGCCAGCAGCGAATGCCCGCCGAGGGCGAAGAAGTTGTCATGCACGCCGACACGCTCGAGCTTGAGCACCTCTTGCCAGATCGCGCACAGCCGTGCCTCGGCCTCGTCGCGCGGCGCCTCGTAGCTCGCCTGCCTCACGTCACCGTCCTGCGGTGCCGGCAGCGCCTTGCGGTCCAC
>NZ_JBFUGE010000258.1:0-8401 GCF_056403075.1 Ideonella sp. P3_A4
GTCCAGCAAATCGCCGGTGCCACCAATCACCAACTGCAGGCTGCCCGGCGGCAGGATGCCGGATTCATCGACCAGCCGCATCATCGCTTCGGTCAGGTAGCTGGTCGCGGTAGCGGGCTTGCCGATGCAAGGCATGCCGGCCAGGAAGCTGGGCGCGAACTTTTCGAGCAGGCCCCAGATCGGGAAATTGAACGCATTGATGTGCACCGCGACACCGCCGCGTGGCGCCAGGATGTGCGTGCCGGCAAAGCCGCCCTTCTTGCCCAGCGGCACGACAGGGCCTTCGTGCACGACATTGCTGCTCGGCAGCTCTGCCGAGCCCATGCTGGCGTAGGCGAACAATGTGCCGGTGCCGCCTTCGATGTCGATCCAGCTGTCGTTGCGCGTCGCACCGGTGTGGGCCGAGATCGCGTAGAGCTGCTCTTTGCGCTCGTTCAGGTATTTGGCCAACGCCTTCAGCCGTGCGGCGCGCTGCTGGAAGTTCAGCGCCATCAGGCCGGGCAAGCCGGTGCCCCGCGCGTAGTCGAGCGCCTCACCGAAGTGGATCACGTCGGCATGGGTGCGGGCCACGGGCTGGCCGTTGATGGCGCTGCGCAGCGTCTGCGCGGCGTCGCTGCCGATCCAGCGGCCGGCGATGAAGCTTTGGAGTTGAAGCGTGGTGCTCATGAGGATGTTTTTTGCAGGAAGGAGAGCTGGATGGCCGTCGTGGCTTCGGCCTGGCCTTCGACAGGCTCAGGCCGAACGGGCTTGTGCTTCCGGTTGTGTGAAAGGGTCTGGGCCCGGCCCCAAAACCGTCCGGGCTGAGCATGTCGAAGCCTTGTCACGCCGTCGGCGCGCACCGGCCCTTCGACAGGCTCAGGGCGAGCGGGTTGTCAGGGTTGGAATTTCCATGCGCCCTTGTCAATCTTGACCATCACGCGTGCGCGTTGATCGAGACCGAGGTGGTCGTTCGGCGACATGTTGAAGATGCCATGCGCGCCGGCCAGCTCTTTGACCTGCTCCAGTGCATCACGCAACGCGACTCGGAACTCCGGCGTGCCCGGCTTGGCCTTCTTCAACGCGTTCGGAACGGCGGTGGCCATCAGCAGACCTGCGTCCCACGCATGCGCGCCAAAGGTCGACACCGAGCCCTTGCCGTACATCGCCTCGTACTTGGCCACGTAGTCCTGGGCCGACTTCTTCACCGGGTGGCCTGAGGGCAACTGATCCGCCACCAGCACCGGGCCGCTGGGCAGGAACTCGCCTTCGACATTCTTGCCGCCGACGCGCAGGAAGTCATTGTTGGCCACACCGTGCGTCTGGTAGACCTTGCCGGTGTAGCCGCGTTCCGCCAGCGCCGAGGCCGGCAGCGCGGCGGGCGTGCCGGAGCCGGCGATCAACACCGCGTCGGGCTTGGCGCCGACGAGCTTCAGCACCTGCGCCGTGACCGAAGAGTCGGTGCGCGCATAGCGTTCGCTCGCGACGAGCTGGATGCCCTTGATGCCGGCGGCCTTGCTGAACTCACCGTACCAGCCTTCGCCGTAAGCATCGGCAAAACCGATGAAGCCGACCGTCTTGATCTTCGCGTCGGCCATGTGCGAGACGATGGCCAGCGACATCATGATGTCGTTCTGCGGCGTCTTGAAAACCCAGCGCTTCTTCGCGTCCTGCGGCTCGACGATGCGCGCCGAAGCGGCCATCGAGATCATCGGCACCTGCGCTTCGGAGACCGCGTCGATCATCGCCAGCGAGTTCGGCGTGGTCGTCGAGCCGAGGATGACGTCGACCTTGTCTTCGGCGATCAGGCGGCGCGTGTTGGCCACCGCCTTGGTCGTGTCCGACGCATCGTCGAGCACGATGTAGTTGACCTTCTGCCCGGCGATCGTCGTCGGCATCAGCGCGATCGTGTTCTTCTCGGGAATGCCGAGTGAAGCAGCCGGGCCGGTGGACGACACCGTGACGCCGACATTGATGTCGGCGAACGCGGCGCCGGCAGCCAGCACGCAGGCAGCGGCGACGAGAGTCTTCAAGGCTTTCACAGGGCAGTCTCCTTTCGAGGGGTCTTCTTGCGGGAGTGCGACACGGGTTCGGGCATGGCCGGCACGCTGACCGCGCCCAGTCCACCAAAAAACAGCTCGGCCACCATCGGAGCCATCTGCTCGTGGGTCAAGCGTTGGCCATCTTCAACGGGTTTGAGCCAAGTGAACATCCAGTTGATCATGCCGAACAGCAGCATCGTCAGCGGCTTGTGCAATTCAGCGGGCTTCAGCGCAGGCCTCACAGCAGCCACCGCCTCGGCAAAGGCATTGACCACGCGGCGCTCGATGCCGAGCACGCGCTCGCGCTCGGCGTCTTCGAGAAACTTCACGTCTTCGGTCAGCACGCGGTGCTCGTTCTGCGCGTTCGAGTATTCGCGCACGAAACGCACGATTAACTCTCGCAAGCGCGCTTCGGGCGTGAGTGGCTGCGCCAACACGTCTTCGACCACCGCTTCGAGCCGCTTCACATGCGCCTCGGCCACCAGTGCCAACAGCGCATGCTTGTCACGCACATAGTGGTACAGCGCCGCTTTCGACAGATCGCAGGCTGCGGCGACCTGGTTCATCGACGTCGCGGTATAGCCCTGCTGCGCGAACAAGGCCGAAGCCTTCGCGAGGATCTGGTCGCGCTGGTCGTCGTAGCCGGCGGAGCGGGGGCGGGCCATGTCGGCGGTTTCAGCGCTCGTCGAACGACACGGTCACGCAAGGCGTCAGCGGGTGCGCCTGGCAGGTGAGGATGAAGCCGTCGGCGACTTCGGATTTTTCGAGTGCGAAGTTGCGGTCCATGCGCACCTCGCCGTCGATCAGCTTGGCACGGCAAGTGCCGCAGACGCCGGACTTGCAGGAGAACGGCACGTCCATGCCCGCCGCCGAGGCGGCATCAAGAATGCTCGGGTCGGTCTTGCGGAAGACGATGTCGCGCGTGAGCCCATCGCGCACTACAGTGATCTTGGCGTTGTCGGCGTCGCCTTCCTTCGGCGCATGCAGCTTGGCCAGGTCGCCGGCCGATTGCAGCGCGATGCCGAAGCGCTCGATGTGGATGCCTTCTTGCGGCATGCCCGCTTCGAGCAGTGCAGCTTCGCCTTCGTCGTTCATCGCGTACGGGCCGCAAACGAAGGCGTGGTCGATGTGGCTGACGTCGATCACCGTGCGCAGGAACTCGGCAATCTTCTCGCGGTTCATCATGCCCATGTTCAGCGGTGAATCGACCTGCTCGTCGCTGAACACATGGTGCAGCGTCAGCCGCGTCATGTAGCGGTTCTTCAGGTCTTCGAGTTCTTCCTTGAACATCGTCGACGCCGCGCGGCGGTTGCCGTAGACCAGCGTGAAGCGGCTGCCCGGCTCGCGCTTGAGCACCGTCTTCATGATCGACAGGATCGGCGTGATGCCGCTGCCGCCAGCCAGACCCAGGTAGTGGCGCGGCGCTTCGGGCTCCAGCGGCACGAAGAAGCGGCCCTGCGGCGGCATCACCTGCAGCGTGTCACCGGCCTTCAGGTGCTGGTGCAGCCAGTTCGAGAAGATGCCGCCAGCGACCTTGCGCACGCCGACGCGCAGCTCACCATCGTCCAGCCCGGCGCAGATCGAGTACGAGCGGCGCACGTCCTGCCCGTCCACATCGTGGCGCACGGTCAGGTACTGGCCCTGCGTGAACTTGAACAACTCGGCGTGCTCGCCGGGGACGTCGAACGAAACAATCATCGCCTCGTCGGTGTCGGGGCGGACTTCGCGCACACGCAGCGGGTGGAAGTGCAAGGTGGTCATTTCGTCAGATCGGCTTGAAGTGTTCGAAGGGCTCGCGACAGTTGAGGCAGCGGTACATCGCCTTGCATGCCGTGGAGCCAAAGGCAGACAAGCGCTCGGTCTGCGCGCTGCCGCACTGCGGGCAATCGATGCCACGCGCAATGATGCGGATCGGCGAGGTGTTGTCTTCGCCGCAGCGGCCCGGCGGCGCAATGCCGTAGGCACGCAAGCGATCGCGGCCGGCTTCGCTGATCCAGTCGGTCGTCCATGCCGGTGCGCGGCGCATCGTCACGCTGACGGGCCCGAGCCCGTCTTCCTCCAGCGCACGCACGATCGCCTCGTTGATCTGCTCGGTCGCCGGGCAGCCCGAGTAGGTCGGCGTCACGGTCACGGCCAAGCCCGCGCCGGTGTCGATGACCTCGCGCACGAGGCCCAGGTCGACCACCGACAGCGCCGGCACTTCCGGGTCCGGCACGCCGCCCAGCACGTGCCAGGCGCGCTCGACGCGGCTCTCACCCGCTCGGCRTACCGGCGCGTCGGGCAGCGCCCAGCGCGCGTCCGGTGTCGGCAGCGTCGGGAACAGGCCGCGGGTGTCGACCATGTGGGTCACCACTTGCCGCCGGGGTAGCTGCGCTGCAGGTGCTGCATCTCGGCCAGCATGTAGCCCAGGTGCTCGCTGTGCACACCGCAGCTGCCGGTCGAACGGAATGCACTGTCTTTCGGCAGGGCCAGCTTGGCATCGGCCAGCACGGCACCCACGGCCGCCTGCCAGCCGGCACGCAGTTCGCTGCGCGCCGGGCCCAGACCGGTGGCCACCGCGTTCGCATCAGCCTCGTCGTCTTCGAACAACTCGGCGACGTACAGCCACAGGTTGTCCAGCGCCTGGCGCATGCGGCGGGTCGACTCTTCGGTGCCGTCGCCCAGGCGCACAACCCAGTCGGATGCATGTTCGACGTGGTAACGCGCCTCCTTCACCGCCTTGCCGGCGATGCCCGCCACTTCGGCGTCGCTGCTGGCCTGCAGGCGTTGCCAGAACAGGTGCAGCCACGTGCCGAGGAAGAGGTTGCGCAGCACCGCATCACCAAAGTCGCGCCCGCCCTTGCGGCCCGGCAGCTCGGCCAGCGTCATGTTCAGGTAGTCGCGCTCTTCGCGCAGGAAGGCCAGTTGGTCTTCGTCGACAGGCGTTGCGGCGCCCTGCCCCACATGCGTGAGCAGCGCGCGCGCCTGGCCSASSAGGTCGAGCGMCATGTTGGTCAGCGCGATGTCYTCYTCSAGGATCGGGCCGTGGCCGCWCCAYTCTGMCWGGCGCTGGGCGTGGATCAAACAAGTGTCGGCCACGCGCAGCAGGTAGCGCGCGCGCAGGTCGTTCGGGGGGGTGATCGATGGCGTCATGAATGTTGGCTCCCGCCGCCGGGGTACCGGCGTCACCCTCCAAGAGGGTGACGCGGCCGCTCGGGAGCGGCCCAGCGCTGGCCGCGCCCGTCCCGGCGATTCAAATTACATGTGGTTCACGGACTCGGGCAGCTCGTAGAACGTCGGGTGGCGGTACACCTTGTCCTCGGCCGGGTCGAAGTACATGTCCTTGTCGGCCGGGTCGGAGGCGACGATCTGGTCCGAGCGMACGACCCAGACACTCGTGCCTTCCATGCGGCGGGTGTAGACGTCACGCGCCAGTTGCACCGCCATCTTGGCGTCACTGGCGTGCAGGCTGCCGCAGTGCTTGTGGTCGAGGCCGGCCTTCGGGCGGACGAAGACTTCCCACAGCGGCCATTCGTTTTGCGTTGTCATTTCGTATTGCTCCTTCAAGCTGCTTGGGAGGCAGTGGTCTTCTTGCAGGCATGGGCCAGCGCGGCTTCGCGCACCCAGGCGCCGTCGTCCCAGGCTTTCACGCGCGCGGCCAGGCGCTCGCGGTTGCAGGGGCCGTCGCCACCGACCACGCGCCAGAACTCTTCCCAGTCGATCGGGCCGAAGTCGTAGTGATCGCGCTCGGCGTTCCACTTCAGCAGTGGGTCGGGCAGCGAAACGCCCAGCACCTTGGCCTGCTCGACCGTCGCGTCGACGAACTTCTGGCGCAGGTCGTCGTTCGACAAGCGCTTGATGCCCCAGCGCATCGACTGCGCAGTGTTCGGGCTGTCGGCATCCGGCGGGCCGAACATCATCAGGCTCGGCCACCACCAGCGGTTGGTTGCGTCCTGCACCATCGCCTTCTGCTCGGGCGTGCCGTCGGTCATCATCACCAGCAGCGAGTCGAAGCCCTGGCGCTGATGGAAGCTTTCTTCCTTGCAGACGCGGATCATCGCCCGCGCATACGGCGCATACGAGCAACGGCACAGGGGGATCTGGTTCATGATCGCCGCGCCGTCAACCAACCAGCCGATCACGCCGACGTCGGCCCAGGTCAGCGTCGGGTAGTTGAAGATCGAGCTGTACTTGGCCTTGCCGGTGTGCAGCGCGGTGACCATCTGGTCGCGGCTGGTGCCCAGCGTCTCGGCGGCCGAGTACAGGTACAGGCCGTGGCCCGCTTCGTCCTGCGCCTTGGCCAGCAGAATGGTCTTGCGCTTGAGTGTCGGTGCGCGCGTGATCCAGTTGCCCTCAGGCAGCATGCCGACGATCTCGGAGTGCGCGTGCTGGCTGATCTGGCGCACCAGCGTCTTGCGGTAGTGCTCGGGCATCCAGTCCTTCGCTTCGATGAAGGCGCCTTCGTCGATGCGCGCCTCGAAGCGCTCTTCCAGCACCGCCTCTTCGGCCGTGCGAATGGCCTTGCGCTCTTCCTTCGGCGCGGTGTCCATGGCTTGGGTGTACATGTGAGCTCCTTTCAGCGGGGGCGCTTGTCGATCACTCGACGCGCTTTTCCAACCAGGGTTCGTTCGATCGAATCAGGCATTCCCACGTCGACGCGGGTGCTGACGCCAATCAGGTTCTTGATGCGGTTCTGCAGCTGCTGGGCCATCGAGGCGCGGTCTGCGCTCACATGGGTGGGCAACACTTCGGCCAGCACCTGCACTTCGTCCAGGTTGCCTTCGCGGGTGACGACGATCTGGTACTGGCCCGACAGCCCCATGGTCTGCAGCACCAGTTCCTCGATCTGCGTCGGGAAGACGTTGACGCCGCGGATGATCAGCATGTCGTCGGAGCGGCCGACGATCTTGCCGATGCGCCGCATGCTGCGCGAGGTCGGCGGCAGCAGTCGCGTCAGGTCGCGCGTGCGGTAGCGGATGACCGGGAAGGCTTCCTTGGTCAACGAGGTGATGACCAGTTCACCCTCGGCGCCGTCGGGCAGCACCTCGCCGGTTTCGGGGTCGATGATCTCGGGGTAGAAATGGTCTTCCCACAGGACCGGGCCGTCCTTGCTCTCGACGCATTCGCTGGCCACGCCCGGGCCCATCACCTCGGACAGGCCATAGATGTCGACCGCATCGATGCCAGCGCTGGCCTCGATGTCGCGGCGCATCGCCTCGGTCCACGGTTCGGCGCCGAAGATGCCGACCTTGATCGGCATCTCGCGCGGGTTCAGGCCATGGCGGCGGAACTCTTCGATGATCACCTGCATGTAGCTCGGCGTGACCATGATGATGTCGGGCTTGAAGTCGCGGATCAGCTGGACCTGCTTCTCGGTCTGGCCGCCGGACATCGGGATCACCGTGCAGCCCAGCCGCTCGGCGCCGTAATGCGCACCCAGGCCGCCTGTGAACAGGCCGTAACCGTAGGCCACGTGGACGATGTCGCCGGCGCGGCCACCGGCGGCGCGGATCGAGCGCGCCATCAGGTTGGCCCAGGTGTCGATGTCGCCCTTGGTGTAGCCGACGACAGTCGGCTTGCCGGTGGTGCCCGACGACGCATGCACACGCACCACCTGCTCGCGCGGCACTGCGAACATGCCGAAGGGGTAGTTGGCGCGCAGGTCGTGCTTGGTGGTGAATGGGAACTTGGCCAGATCGGCCAGGCTGCGCACATCCAGCGGGTGAACGCGCTTCGCCTCGAAGGCCTTGCGGTAGTGCGGCACGTTGGCGTAGGCGCGATCCAGCGTGCGTTGCAGGCGGCGCAGCTGCAGGGCCTGCAGCTCATCGCGGCTGGCGGTCTCGATGGCTTCCAGGTCGCCGGGGGCGGGCGTCTTCACGGGCATGCGCGGTGTCTCCTGCGGGGCATCTTCGGGTCGCTCGAATCCGGCGCCCAGAATTAATAGACCGAACGGTCGGTAAATGATAACGGCGCCACCGGGTTTGACGCAAGTCAGGGATTCGACGGGTAGGCGCAAGGCGCCCGGGCTCGCGGCCCGGATCGGCCGATGGATGGCCGTGCTCGAACGGTGCGCCGGGCTCAGCGCACTTCGTTTCGGCCGCAGCAGTTGGCGCGGGTGGCGCAGTCGTGGGCCGGCAGCAGGCTCCGCCTGCCCCGCGCCCGTTGCGTCAGTGCGGCGCGTTGGAAGCCAGGGTCGGGCACTTGGGCGCGTAGCCACGCACCACGAAAGGCTGCTCGGCCCAGGGGCCCTTGCCGCAGCTGTTGTCCTGCAGGCAGGTGCAGCCCTTGGACTGCAGCATCTGGTTCACCGCTGCCTGGTCTTTCGGCGACAGCTTCGGCTGCTTGGGCGACAGGACCAGTTGCATCGCATCGGGCGGCGGCGGCGCGTCGGTCGGGGGCAGCGA
>NZ_JBFUGE010000259.1:0-8317 GCF_056403075.1 Ideonella sp. P3_A4
GGCCAGCCGCTGGCCGGTGCGCCGCGCTACACGTTCAACATTGGTGGCGACTACAGGCTGCCCGTCTGGGGCGACAAAGAATTCCACACCAGCGCCAACGTCGCCTTCACCAGCAGCTACTACTCGGACAGCTCGCTGTCGAGCTATTCGGTCATTCCGAAGCACACGCTGGTGGACTTCGGCATCGGTCTGGGCAGCCGCAACAAGAGCTTCGACGCGAGCCTGATCGTGAAGAACCTCTTCGACGACGACACGCCGCTGGCGAAGACCTGGAACAGCCAGACCCCGGCCATTCCGCGGTCGTTCGCCATCCAGTTCACCGCAAAGCTCTGAGCCGCCCCTGCTGTGTTTCGGTCAGCCGGCGCGGGCGATTGCCTCGTTCCCAGCAACCGGCTTCGCCCTGTTGCTGGACAAGCGACAGCCCGCCCGCCTGGCTCTCGCCCGTGCCCCCGGCAAATGCGCGTCTTTCGATGCGCCAAGGGGTGGCGCAGGAGTTGCATAGACAGCTCACCGCAACCAGCGGCAGACCCGCCGGTTGCGGCCCCATCGGTGTGTTCCTCATTCCTCGTGCCCTGAGTCGCTCCATGAACAAAAAACTCTTCGTCGCGATCCTCTCCGGCTTGTCCGCCGCCGCCTCCCTGGCAGCTGGCGAGCCCTCTGCTGCGCCAGCCACGGCGACCGCAACCACCAAGGCTGCCAAGGCTTGGGCCTACCAACCGGTGCAACGGCCCGAGGTGCCCGCAGTCCGGCAAAAGGCCTGGGTGCGAACACCGGTCGACGCCTTCGTGCTGGCCAAGCTGGAAGCCAAGAACCTCCAGCCGTCGGCCGACGCCGACCGCGCGACCTTCATCCGCCGAGTGACGCTCGACGCCTGGGGCCTGATCCCCACGCCGGATGAAGTCAAGGCCTTCGTCAACGACCGCTCGGCCAAGGCCCACGAAAAGCTGATCGATCGCCTGCTGGCTTCGCCACGCTACGGCGAACGCCAGGCCCGCCGCTGGCTGGACCTGGCCCGCTATGCCGACAGCGACGGCTACAACGCCGACGGCACGCGGCCCAACATCTGGCGCTACCGCGACTACGTGATCAACGCGTTCAACACAGACAAGCCCTTCGACCGTTTCATCAAGGAGCAGATCGCCGGTGACGAGCTCTGGCCCGACAACAATGAAGCCCTGATCGCGACCGGCTTCCTGCGCAACTTTCCCGACGAGATCAACGCCCGCGACCTGAACCTGAAGAAGCAGGAGGTGGCCAACGACCTGACCGACACCGTCGGCTCGGTCTTCCTCGGCACCACACTCGGCTGCGCGCAGTGCCACGACCACAAGTTCGACAAGATCTCGCAGAAGGAGTACTACGAGTTCCAGGCCTTCTTCGCCAACGCCAGCTGGCGCGACGACGTGCGGGCCGCCAATGGCAAAGAGACCGCCGAATACCAGGTCAAGCTCGCCAAGTGGGAGCAGGCCACCAAAGACATTCGCGCCCAGCAAGACGAGATCCTCAAGCCCGTCATCGAAAAGCTCGAGTCCGATCGGCTGTCGGGCTTCGTGCCAGAAACGCGCGTCTCGATCAACAAGCCCGAGGCCGAACGCAATGCCTATGACCGGTGGATCTACCACCGCAACCTGTGGACGATGTCCGGGCGTAACCGCAACGCTGTCAACACCCTGAAAACGAAGGACAAGGAGGCCTACGCGAAGTACGAGGCCCTGGCCGAAGAGCTGAAGAAGTTCGATGCGATCAAGCCGAAGGACCCCGGCTACATCTCGACGATGACCGAGCTGGGCCACGCCGATGCGCCGCCGACCTATGTGCTGTTCAAGGGCATCTACGACCGCCGCCTGGACGAAGTGCAACCCGGCTTCCCGGCCCTGCTGACCGACGAGAAGCCGGTCATCCAGCCCACGGCCACCTCCTCGGGGCGTCGCACGGCGGTGGCGAACTGGCTGGCCAACCCGACTAACCCGTTGACCGCGCGCGTCTTCGTCAACCGGCAGTGGACGCAGATCTTCGGCACCGGCATCGTCGAGACGGTGAGCGACTTCGGCAAGATGGGTGGCAAGCCGACGCACCCGGAGCTGCTGGACTACCTGGCCGACGGTTTCGTGAAGAACGGCTGGAGCGTCAAGAAGCTGCAGCGCCAGATCTTCCTGTCCAGCGTGTACCGGCAGTCTTCGGCTGCGCGGGCCGAGGCGCAAGCCATCGATCCGACCGACAAGCTGCTGTGGGCCTTCCCGCGCCAGCGGCTGGAGGCCGAACAGATCCGCGACTCGCTGCTCGTCGCGTCGGGCCTGCTGGAAGACAAGGTGGGCGGCCCGGCCGTGTTCCCGCCACTTCCGGTCAACATGGACAACCGCAATGCGTGGGTCACGTCGGAGAACCCGCACGACCACCATCGCCGCAGCATCTACGTCTTCGTTCGCCGCAACACGCCGTACCCGCTGCTCGAGACCTTTGACTGGGCGAACCCGCAGCTGGTGCACAACCGGCGTGAGGTGACGACGACCGCGCCGCAGGCGCTGGCGCTGATCAACAGCGAGCTGGTGTTCGAGTGGTCCAAGGCCCTGGCAGGCCGGGTGACTCGTGAGGCCGGGCCCAGCGAATCGGCGCAGCTCGATCGGCTCTTCCAGATCCTTTACGCGCGCTCGCCCGACAGCTTCGAGAAGAGCAAGCTGCTGGCCTTCCTGGACAGTCAGGAAACCGTCACACGCAAGCAGCTGGCCGACGGCAAGAAGGTCAACACACCTGAGGGCTTCGGTGTGAGCGGCGACACCCAGCTGCAGATCGACAAGCTCTACAAGACGGTGTACGGCCGCGGCGCCGATCGCTTCGAGAAAGCCGCCTTCGTGCAGTTCCTCGACAAGCAGCAGGAAAAGCTCAGCAAGGCCCAGTCCGCCGACGACAACGCCGACGACAGCGGCGCCACAGCAGCCGCGGGCAAGAAGGTGGGCACCGACAAGCTCAACCCGGCGCGCGCCGCTGCCTTCGTCGACCTGGTGCATGCGCTGGCCAATGCCAACGAATTCACCTACCGGTTCTGAACCTCGTTTCCCGTCGTTTTCGATAAAGGAATCCGCAACATGAACAACACATCGCGTCGTGACTTTCTGGCGCTCAGCGGCGCCGCCGTCGGCGGGCTGGGCCTGCCCTTGAACAGCGCGTGGGCGGCCGACCTGGTCGACCCGCAAACGCCCCGCGCACCCCACTTCCCCGCCAAGGCCAAAGCGGTCATCTGGCTGCACATGGCCGGCGCCCCCAGCACGCTCGACCTGTTCGACTACAAGCCCGAGCTGGTTCGCCTGAACGGCACGCCCTTGCCCGACTCTTTCGGCAAGAACCTCAAGACGGCCACCGACGGTGGTGTGGGCAACCTGCTGGCCACCAAGCGCACCTGGAAGCAGCATGGCGAGACAGCGGCATGGGTCTCCGACCTGCTGCCCAACCTCGCCGCCCAGGTCGACGACATCGCCTTCCTGAAGGCCTGCAAGACCGAGGGCAGCACACACGTGATCTCGTCGCTCAAGCTGCACACCGCCGGCCTCGTGCCGGGGCGGCCAGCGTTGGGCTCGTGGATCCAGTACGCGCTCGGCTCTGCCAACCCGGACCTGCCCGCATTCGTCGTGCTGCCCACCGGCAAGGGCACGGCCGGTGGTGGCCGTGGCCAGGTGATCTGGAGCTCGGGCTTCCTGCCCGCGGCCTACCAGGGCACGGCATTTCGCCAGGGCGATTCGCCGATCCTGCACCTGGCGCGGCCCGACTTCGTCAGCGACGCCGAGCAGCAGAACACGCTGGCGCTGCTGAAGTCGCTGAACGAGCACCAGGCCGCTCAACACGGYATCGACAGCGAGCTGGAAGCGCGGGCCCGGTCCTACGACCTGGCCTACCGCATGCAGACCTCCGCGCCCGAAGCGGTGGACCTGAGCAAGGAAACTGCCGCCACGAAAGCGCTCTACGGCATCGGCACGAAGGAAACCGACGAGTACGGCACCGCCCTTCTGCGCGCCCGGCGCCTGGTGGAACGCGGCGTTCGATTCGTGCACTGCATTTCGGGCTCGCCCGACGGCGCGGTCGACAGCTGGGATGCGCACAACGGCATCGAAAAGAACCACAGCGTGATGTGCAAGCAGGTGGACAAGCCGGTGGCCGCCTTGCTGGCCGACCTGAAGTCGCGCGGACTGCTCGACAGCACGCTGGTGGTGTGGGCTTCGGAATTCGGCCGCACGCCCTATGGTCAAAGCGGCGACGGCCGCGACCACAACCCCTGGGGCTACACCAGCTGGATCGCCGGCGGCGGCATCAAGCCCGGCACCTACGGCGCGACCGACGACATCGGCCTGCGCGCGGTCGACGGCATCGTCGACACGTACGACCTGCAGGCGACCATCCTTCACCAGCTGGGCCTGGACYACAAGAAGATCACCTACCTGTACCAGGGGCGCTCCGAACGGCCGGCCAGTGTCTTTGGCGATGTGGTGACGAACATCCTGGCCTGAACGCCCCGCCCTGGTCGCCCCTTAGCCTGCGCGCCGGTGAGTTCACCCGGCGCGCGCCAGCATTCCCGCAGCCCTTGGGCCCCACGCGGGAAGCGCTGCCCGCACTTCTTCTTTCCACACGATGCGCAAGGTCCTTCTGTTTCTGGTCATCCAACTGGCGCTGCTCGGCAGCGTCGCTTCGGCAACGTTCGAGGTCGACGATGACCTGATGCGGTCGATCGAAGACACCCTCAAGAGTCTGGACTCGAACATCGCGCAAAAGGACGCCAAGGCGGCCGCCGCCGAAGCCAGGGAGCTGGCCGATCTGTTCGCCCAGATCGAGACCTACTACGCCGGCCGCGGTGACGGGGGCGAAGGCGTGACCCATTCGCACAAGAGCCGCGAGCTGGCGAGCCAGATCCTCCAGGGCATCGAGGCGAAGGACTTCGATGCCGCCGCCGACGTGGTGAACAACTTCGCCCGCACCTGCAAGGCCTGCCATCAGGTCTATCGCAAGGAATGACGCGCGCCGTTCGTCGCTCGCCGATGCGCCCGGTGCTGGCGCTGCTGGCCGCGGGCACCGCGCTGTGCGCGTCGCTTGCGCTCGCAGCCAGTGTGCTCGAGTTCGATCGGTGGATGCGCGCGATCGACCGCAACAGCGTCGCGGTGCAGAAGAACCTCGCCCGTCGCGACGGCGAGACGGCCAAGGTCAACGCCCAACAACTCGAGCAGCTGTATGCACAGATGGAGGACTACTTCGCCAGCGACGGGCACTCGCCCGACGCAGTGCAGATCTCGCGCGATGGCAAGGAACAGGCCGCCGCCGTGCTCAGCGCGATCGACGCCAGTGACTTCGACACCGCCACCAGCGCCGCACTGCGCATTGCCCGCGCCTGCAACGACTGCCACGACGTCTACAAGCCCTTCAAGTGAAGAACCGCCCCATGTCCACCTTCCACTCCCCCCGCCTCATCGCCGCGCTGTGCCTGTCGGCCTTGCCTCTCGCGGTCGCGGCGCAGGCAAGCCCTGTCGCCCATGCGCCGGGCATCGCCGGTGTCGTGTCGGCGGAGACGCCGATCGAGCTGATCCGCGAAGGTTTCAACGGCACCGAGGGGCCGGTGGCTTTGCCCGACGGCAGCCTGATCTTCACCGAGACCACGGCCAACCGCATCACCCGCATCGCCGCCGATGGCAACACCTCCACCTTTCTCGACAACAGCAACGGTGCGAATGGCCTGGGCTTCACCGCCAACGGCGACCTCTACGCCGCGCAGGTGCTGAACCCGCGTGTCGGTATCGTCCACCCTGCCGCAAAGGCCAAGGTGTTGGCCGACCAGTTCGAAGGCAAGCCCTTTGGCCGCCCCAACGACCTGGTGGTGGACCGGCAGGGCAACGTGTACTTCACTGATTCCGGGCCGAACCCCGCTGCGACGCAGGCCGCGGCATCGGGTACGGCATCGGGCGCTGCACCCGCGGCCACACCGTCCCCGCGCGCCGAAACCGCCAGGCCGGCGGTCTACCGCATCAGCGCGCAAGGCGCACTGCAGCGCCTGGTTGCCGATATCGAGCGGCCCAATGGCATCCAGCTCAGTCCGGACGAGAAAGTGCTCTACGTTGCCAACTCCAACGGCGAATACCTGCTGGCCTTCGACATCCAGCCCGATGGCAGCGTCGGTCCACGGCGCGATTTCGCGCGACTCGCCGGGGGTCGCAAGCTCGACAACGGCAACATCGCCAGCGGCGCCGACGGCCTGGCAGTCGATGCCCTGGGCCGGGTGTACGTCGCCACCGCCGCCGGCGTTCAGGTCTTCAGCGAACGCGGCGAAGCGCTGGGCACCATCACCTTGCCGAAAGCACCGCAGAACCTGGCCTTCGCAGGGACCGACAAACGCAGCCTCTACATCGTCGGCCGCGGCTCGGCCTATCGCATCGCGGTGCTGACACCGGGCTTCGCCGGCCGGGCCAAGTAGGCATTGATCGCTGGCATCGCCCCGGCACTCGAAGGTCTCCGCCATGTGGCTGTTCTTCCTCTTCGCGGCGGCCTTGACCGCTTTGGCCTTGCTCTTCGTGCTGCCTGTGTTGCTGCGGGCTGCGCCGGCCTCGACCAGCCCGCAGCTCGCTGGCACGCCACAGCCACCTCGCGCTGTGCGCAGTGCGGCGCTGATCGGATTGGCGTTGCCACTGGGCGCAGCAGTGGTCTATGCGCTGCAAGGCCAACCGCAGACCTTGACGGCACCGGCGGCCCTGCGCGCCGAAGCTCCCAGCTCTACGGCTATCGACAACGCGAGCGCCAGCGACAGCGTCACGCCAGAGCGCATCAACGCGATGGTGCAGCGCTTGGCCGAGCGTTTGAAGACCCAGCCCGACGATGTGGCGGGCTGGCGCATGCTGGCGCGCTCTTACGAAACCCAGGGGCGCTTCGATCAGGCCGTCGAGGCCCATCGGCAACTGGCCCGGCTGCTGCCTCGCGATGCGGGCGTGCTCGCCGACCAGGCGGTGGCGCTGGGCATGAGCCGCGACCAGCATCTCTCGGGCGAGCCCGAAAAGTTGCTGCAGCAGGCGCTGGCACTGGAGCCTGACCACGCGCAGGCGCTGGCACTTCTGGGCAGCGCAGCCTTCGAGCGCGCCGACTACCCGCACGCGATCGCGCTGTGGCAGCGCATCCTGAGCCGCCTGCCAGCCGATGACGAGATGGCCGTGTCGATTGCGCAGAGCATCGACAAGGCACGGACATTGGCCGCGCAGGCCCGCCCTGCCAGCCGCTGAGCAGACCGCTTCAGGACCAGCGCAGGTCCGTGCGACTCAGCGGCAATTGCCGCACACGCTTGCCGGTGGCCGCGAAGATCGCGTTGCACACCGCCGGCGCCAGCGGCGGGAAGGCCGGCTCACCCAGGCCAGTGACCGGGAAGTCCGTCTTCAGGAAGTGCACCTCGATCTTCGGCGGCACATCGGGCATGCGGATCATCGGGTAGTCGCCGAAGTTGCTCTGCACGATGCGGCCGCGCTGGATGTCCAGCTCCTGGAACCTCAAGGCGCCGAGCGCATCGATCACCGAGCCTTGGACCTGGTTCTCGGCCCCGCTCGGGTTGATGATCTGCGCGCCGATGTCGCTCACGACAACCACGCGGTCCACCTTCAACTCACCCGCTTTCGACACCGTGACCTCGGCCACCTGGGCGATGTAGCCGCGGTGGCTGAAGTGAAAGGCAACGCCCTGCCCCTGCCCGCGCGGCCAGCTGCGCCGGCCCCAGCCAGCCCGCTCAGCCACCTCTTGCAGCACCCGCTTCATGCGGCCCACGTTGTAGGGCTGGCCGCGCTCGCCGGTGCCGGCGACGACGTCGCGATCCCCCAGCAGTTCGAGCCGGAAAGCCAGCGGGTCGCGTCCGGCCGCATGCGCCAGCTCGTCGATGAAGCTGTGGAAGACCCAGGCGAAGACATTGCTGCCCGGCGCCCGCCACGGGCCCATCGGGATGCCGCTTTCGATCGGCGTCTGCTCCAGCAGGCAGTTGGCGACCCAGCGGCCGGGGAACTCGTCTCCGTTCAGGTTGGCGCCACTGCCGGGCTGCAGCACCGACTGGCCATCACGCTGCACGCGGTTGGCGAAGGTGACGAAGTGGTTGTGCCAGCCCACCAGCTTGCCCTGCGCATCGAGCGCGCCACGCAGGAAGTGGAAACCGCCGGCGCGGAAGTGGTCATGGTGCAGGTCGTCCTCGCGCGACCAGGTGAGCTTCACCGGCGCTGCCACACGCTGCGCAATGGCCGCGGCCTCGACGATGTAGTCCGCGCTCAGGCGCCGGCCAAAGCCGCCGCCGGCGCGGGTCAGGTGCAGCGTGATCTTGTCC
>NZ_JBFUGE010000260.1:0-8306 GCF_056403075.1 Ideonella sp. P3_A4
TTGCAGTTCAAGGCACCGGCTAACGGCGTCTCCGATGTGGCGCTTCGCGGTGGGGTGCGAGCCAAGTCGATCCGGTTGGAGGATGCGGCCCACGCACCCTTGGCGGAGCTGGGCACGCTGGCGCTGCAGATCGCAGACCTGCAGCCGCTGCGTCACCGCGTGTCACTCAGTGCAGCCGATATCGATGGACTGGTTCTGCACGTCGCGCGAGATGCGCAAGGTCGATTCAACCTGCCGTCGTCCAGTGCGCTGCCCGCCAACGCCGAACCAACCCCAGCCAACCCGTGGCAGTTGGCATTGACCAAGCTGGCGGTGCATAACACCAAGATTCATTGGCGTGACAAGGCGGTGAAGCCAGCGGTGCAATGGGCAACCGAAGCGGTGCAGCTTCAGCTCGACAACCTGCGCTGGCCGCCCGCAGAAGGCGCAACGCCTGCGCGGCTGAGTGCAACGGCAAGCCTCTCGAACGCCGCCGCGCCACCTGCTGCTGGCGCTTCTGCGCCGCAGTGGAAGCTGGAAGGTGAATGGACGGCGGCCGGCGGTCAACTTCAGGCGCGCGGCAACGACTGGCCACTGGCCTGGGCGGCGCCCTACACCCAGGCGCTCTTGAAGCCGCGGCTGGAGGGCAGCCTGGGCTTCGAGGCGACAGCCAAGTGGCAGGGCGAACCGGGCGCGCAGTTGCCGGTGCTGCAGCTGGCAGACCTTCACGTGGCTGACTTTGCGGCTACCGAACCTGGTGAGCGCCAGGCCTCCGCCGCATGGAAGCAATTGCGTCTGACTGACCTGGAGATCGATCCGGCGCAACGCAAAGTCACGCTGGGCAAAGTTGCCTGGGACCAGCCGGCTGTGCGTGCGCGGCGCAACGCGGCTGGCGAGGTCGACCTGGCGCAGTGGTGGATGGCTCAGTCGGCCGCCACGACCGCCGCGCCAACTGCCGACGCGCCAGCCCAGGCGCCCTGGCAGGTGCACCTGCAAGAGGCCGCTGTGGACGGCGGCCGGCTCAGCTGGCGCGATGCCGTTGCGCAGAGCGCCGAACCGGTGGCGCTGGACCTGCAGCGCTTGAAGCTGAGCGTCCAGGCCTTGCAATGGCCCGCCACGGCAGGCTCGACCTCGCGTTGGCAACTCAGTGCCCAAGTGCCTGGCACCGGCGCCAACGCGCCCGCCGGCACCCTCAGTTTTCAAGGCGACGTGGGCCTGACGCCACTGGCGTGGCGGGGCACGGCCAGCCTGGTCCGTTTTCCCGTGCACGCCGTGGCGGCGTATGCCGGCGCGGCACTGCCGCTCACGGTTGGTCGGGCGGATGTGGGCTGGGCTGGTCAGGTCTCTGGTGGCTGGACTGCGGAAGGCTTGAGCCTGGCGCTTAAGGGGGAGGGCAGGCTGACGGATCTGCGGCTGTACCCGCGCGACGCCGCCAGCGCGGGCGCCGACGAACTGCTCAGTTGGCAATCGCTCGAGTTGCCCGCATTGCAGGTTGCCTTGAGTCCTGGCAAGCGCCCCCGCGTCGAGGTCGGCGAGGCTCGGCTGAACGACTTCTACGCCCAGCTGATGGTCAACGAAGCGGCGCGCTTCAACCTGACCGACCTGAATGCAGCGCCCGCCAATGCGGCCACACCGGAACCTGCCGCGTCGGCGGTGCCTGCCACCACCTCGGCCAGCGCCGAATTTCCGCTGGACCTGGTGGTGGGCGGGGTGCAGCTGAAGAACGGCCGGGTCGATTTCTCGGACCACTTCGTGCGGCCCAACTACAGCGCCGCCTTGTCCGAACTCAGTGGCAAGCTGGGCGGGTTTCGCAGCGGCAGCCGCGACATGGCAACGCTGGACCTGCGCGGCCGCGTCGCCGGCACGGCGCAGCTGGAAGTGAGTGGCGCGCTGAACCCGACGGCGCGCCCGCTGGCGATGGACGTGAAGGCGCGCGCCACCGATCTGGAGCTGGCGCCGCTGTCGCCGTATGCCGGCAAGTACGCGGGTTATGCCATCGAACGCGGCAAGCTGACGATGGACGTGAGCTACCGCATCGGCGCCGACGGCCGGCT
Source organism: Ideonella sp. P3_A4 (assembly GCF_056403075.1). Lineage (NCBI taxonomy): Bacteria > Pseudomonadati > Pseudomonadota > Betaproteobacteria > Burkholderiales > Sphaerotilaceae > Ideonella > Ideonella sp. P3_A4. The sequence continues at coordinate 2,034 of NZ_JBFUGE010000260.1, forward strand.
CGACGCCGCCAACCAGATCGTGCTGAACCAGCTGACCTTTGGCGAGCGCATCGAGAGCCCGGACGCCACCAAGCTGCCGGTGCTGCTGGCTGTGGCCTTGCTGAAAGACCGCGATGGCGTGATCGACCTGAACCTGCCGATTGGCGGCTCTCTCAATGACCCGGACTTCAGCATCGGCGGCGTCGTCTTGAAGCTGATCGGCAACCTGCTGGCCAAGGCGGTGACAGCGCCGTTCGCGCTGTTGTCCGGCGGCGGCAGCGAAGACCTGAGCGCGGTCGAGTTCAAGCCCGGCAGCGTGCACCTGGCAGACACCGCCGCGCCTCAGCTCGACAAGGTGGCCAAGGCGCTGACCGATCGGCCCAGCCTGCGCCTCACGGTGACGGCATCCGCTGACCCGCAGGGCGAGCGCGACGCAATGCAAGCCGCGTGGCTGGACGAACGCTTGGCCGCCGAGCTGCGCAAGGACAAGCTGCGCGCCGGCGAGACGCTTGATGCGCCTGGTGGGGCAGCCCCGGTCGCGTTGCCGCCCGAGGAGCGTGCCCGTCTGGTGCGCCGCCTGTACAGCGAGGCCAAGTTGCCGAACAAGCCGCGCAACCTGGTCGGGCTGGCCAAGGACATCCCGGTCGACGAGATGGAAGCCCTGCTGCGCGCATCGCATGTCGTCAGCACGGACAATGCCCGCGAGCTGGCCTTGCAGCGCGGCTTGGTGGTGYGCGATGCGCTGATCGCCAAGGGGCTGCCGGGTGAGCGCTTGTTCCTGGCCGCGCCCAAGTTGCAGCTGGCCGGCGAAGACAACGAACACTGGACCCCGCGTGTGCAACTGAGCCTGGAAACTCATTGACGCCGTAAGGTTCTGACCCTCGTCGCCGACGGACTTGGCAACCAAGGAAACACAACATGAGCACGACTGAAACCATCACCCTGGCCGGCGGCTGCTTCTGGTGCCTGGAGGCGGTTTACGAACAGGTCCGCGGCGTGGTCGCCGTCGAATCGGGCTACAGCAATGGGCCGGTGCTGAACCCGAGCTACGAACAGGTGTGCGGCGGCGAGACCGGCCATGCCGAGGTTGTGAAGATCGAGTTCGATCCGGCGGTGGTGAGCCTGCGCGAGTTGCTGGAGGTGTTCTTCAGCATCCACGATCCGACGACTCGCAACCGCCAGGGCAACGACGTCGGAACGCAGTACCGGTCGGGCATCTACACCCACGACGAAGCGCAGGCTGCGGTGGCGCGCGAGGTGCTGGCCGAGGTCAACGCTGCAACGGGCAACCGGGCCGTTACTGAGCTGGCTCCGGTGGACAACTACTGGCGGGCCGAGGCCTACCACCAGCACTACTTCGTTCAGCACCCGGGCCAGGGTTATTGCGCCGTTGTCGTGGCGCCCAAGGTCGAAAAGTTTCGCCACAGCTTCACCCGGCTGATGAAGCCGGCGTAACGGTGCCGGCCCTCGCGCCCGGCGCCGTGCAGTCCTAGCGCAAACCCTCGCTGCACCGCTTGGGCGGGGTGTGCGGCCGCGGCAGCCCCGCCGCTACACTGGGTGCAGGGTGCCACCCCAACACGAACCAGCTGCCGCCTGCTGTTCATGATCGATGCCCCCCCGGCCACCGAACCTGACGCGCGTGCGTTGCTGTGCGCCGCCGGGCGCCTGGGCCGGTTCTGGCAGGACGCTGTCGCCGGCACCGAGGGTTGGGACGACGCCATCTTCCGCATACTCGGGCTGGACCCGGCGCAAGGCGTTCCGGCGGGCGGCTTGCTCAGCCGGCTGCACCCGCAAGACGCCAAGCGGGTGCGCGAGGCCTGGCCCGACCTGGCTGCGTCCACCGACAACACCACGCCAGCCGCCGCCTTGCGCTGCCGCATCCTGCGGCCCGACGGCGTGGTGCGACACCTGCAGTTGCTCGACGCGACGCCGGCCGCCGCCGATGCGTCGCCAGCCCCGCTGCGGTGGACGCTGGTGATCGACGACACCGACGCCGTCGACACCTACCGCGCGCAATGGGAAGACGAAAGCGTGATGGGCCGCGCCCTGACGATGGCCGGCATCTCGCTGTGGCACATCGACCTGGCGGCGCAACGTGTCTTCTACAACCAGCAGGGCTTTCGCATTCTGGGTGTCGACAGGCAGCCGCAAGGCGTGCGCCTGGACGATGTGCGCGCAGCCATCCACCCCGAAGACCGCGGCCTGATCGAGCGCGCAGCCGAAGAAGCGATGCGGACTGACCGGCTGGTCGACGCGGTGGCGCGATACCGCGATTCGGCCGGTGAGTACAAGAATCTGCTGACGCGCCGCTACCGCGTGCGTGACGAGCAGGGCCGCACGGTCGCGCTGCGCGGCATGTCGCTGGACGTGAGCGAGCTGGTGCGCGAGCGCGAACGCTCGCTGTCGCTGCTCGAGCGCATGCAGATGGTGGCCGAGACCATCGGCGTCGGCTTCTGGTGGCGAGATCTGGATGCGGGCACGTTCGAGTGGGACGRGCAGATGTACCGCATGCACCACCGCCAGCCGGACGAAGGGCCGCCCAGCCTGGACGAGTGGATCAGCCGTCACGTGCACCCGGCCGACCGCGGCTGGATGGCGGCGCGCCAGGAGGTGCACTACCACCAGTGGACGCCGGCGTCGGACGTGACCTTCCGCACCCTGGCGCCGGACGGCAGCGAACGCTGGATCCAGTCGTGGACGCGCCGGCTGATGCGGCACGGGCACCGCGTGTCGCTCGGCATCCATGTCGACATCACCGAGCGCCGGCGCGCCGAGCAGCGCGCCGAGTTGGAACGGCAGCGCGACCAGTTTGCGATCGAAGCCGCCGGCATCGGCGTGTGGGAGCGCCGTGCGCCGGACGGCATGCCGATCTACTGGAGTCCGACGATGTACCGGCTGCGCGGGCTGGATGTCGACGACCCGCGCCCGTTGCAGGACATCGTCGACGCCACGATGAAGCTGGCGGACGACGCCGAAGCCATGCGCCGGCTGCAGCATTGCATCGCCACTGGCGAACGCTTTGCGTTCGAGTTCGAGGTGACCTGGCCCGACGGCACCGAGCGCTGGCTTGCATCCACCGGACGGGCGGTGCGCGATGCCCATGGCAATGCAGTGGTGGTGGCCGGGGTCAACGTCGACATCACCGAGCGCCGCCGGATGGAACAGCTCTCCCGGGAGCGCGACCGGGCTCAGCAGGCGAGTGCGGCCAAGTCCGAGCTGATGGCGCGCGTCAGCCACGAACTGCGCACGCCGATGAATGCGGTGCTGGGCTTCGCCGACCTGATGGCCCACGACGCAGCACTGCCCGCGGCGCAGGCCGAACGCCTGGGTCGCATCCGCTCGGCCGGTACCCATCTGCTGGGCCTGATCGACGATCTGCTGGAGCTGTCGCGCGCGGACCAGGGCGGCCGCGCGGTGGACATGCAGGTGGTGCCATTGGCCGACGTGCTGCAGGACGCATTGCCATGGGTCGCGACGTTGGCGGCTGAATCAGGCGTTCAGGTGGTGGCCGACGACGTGCCGTCCGATGCGACCGTGCTGGCCGACCGGCGCCGACTCGGCCAGGTGCTGATCAACCTGCTGACCAATGGCATCAAGTACAACCAGCCGGGTGGCCGCGTCTGGCTTGATCTGCGGCCGACGCAGCTGGCAGATCAGGCCGCCTGGGAACTGACGGTGCACGACGATGGCCGAGGCTTGTCGCCGGAGCAGTTGCAGCGCCTGTTCGAGCCCTTCAACCGCCTGGGGGCCGAGCGCGAGGGCATTCCAGGCACCGGTATCGGCCTGAGCATCGTGCAGCAGCTGGTTGCCGGCATGGGCGGTGAACTGTCGGTCGACAGCCAATTGGGTGAAGGCAGCCGCTTCACCGTGCGTCTACCGRCTGCGGGCATCCAACCGCCGGGTGCTGCGGTCACCGCGGCGGCGCCGGGCGAGGCGTCCGAGGCCGCCAAGCCGGTCACAGTGGCTTTGCCTTCGGACGCAGCGCCGACGCTGCGGGTGCTCTACATCGAAGACAACCCGGTCAATGAGATGCTGGTGCGCGAGATGCTGAGCCTGCGGCCCGGCATCGTGCTGGACAGCGCGCCCGACGGTGGCAGTGGCATCAGCCAGGCCCTGGCCAGCGTGCCGGACCTGATCCTGCTCGATCTGCAGCTGCCGGACATGAACGGCATCGAGGTGATGAAGCGCCTGCGGCCCGAGCCGGCGTTGTCGAACTGCCGTTTCGTGGCACTGTCGGCCAATGCGATGCCCGAGGACGTGTCGCAGGCCCTGGCCGCGGGCTTCAACGAGTACTGGACCAAGCCGCTGAACCTGCAGCAGTTCCTGGCCGACATGGRTGCGTTGGCCAAGCGCCTGGGCCGCGCCTGAGCAGGTCAGGGCGCCAGACGCTCGCGCAGCCAGGCCCCGTCGACCAGCCTGTAGCTCAGCCGGTCATGCAGGCGCGACTTGCGGCCCTGCCAGAACTCCCAACGGTCCGGGCTGAGGCGGTAGCCGCCCCAATGCGGTGGCCGGGGCGGGTTCAGGCCGTGGCGAGCTGCGGCTTTCGCGGCGTTGGTCACCAATACCGCGCGCGAGCCGATCACCTGGCTCTGCGGCGAGGCCCAGGCGCCCAGGCGAGAGTCGAGCGGGCGAGAGCGGTAGTAGGCGTCGGATTCGTCGTCGCTGACCTTGTCGACCCGGCCTTCGATGCGCACCACGCGTTCCAGCTCCACCCAGTGGAACTGCAGCGCCGCAAATGCGTTGCCTGCCAGCTCGTGCCCCTTGCGGCTTTCGTAGTTGGTGTACCAGACAACGCCTTGCGCATCGAAGCCCTTKATCAGCACGATGCGGGTCGAGGGCCGACCATCAGGGCCCACGGTCGCCAATGTCATTGCATTGGGTTCGGGGACTTTGGCGGCGATGGCTTCATTCAGCCAGTTGGAAAACTGCTGCCAGGGCTCGGCGGCCGAAGCCGATTCGTCGAGCTCGGCACGCTCGTAGCTTTTTCTCAAAGCGGCCAGATCATCCATGCCTTGCAGTGTAGGGGCTAGGCCTTAGGTGATCGTCCCACTGGAACCGGAGACCCATCGCTCCCATCCTAGGGTCACCACAACAACTTGCGTTTGGGCGGCGCCTGGAAGGGGCGCCGAGGGGACGGACCAAAAAATGAAAACGCCACCCACCATCATCGTGCTGGGCGCCGGGCGGGGCAGCCGCTACACCGGTGCGCGCCACAAGCTGGCCGAGCCCTTGGCCAGCAGTGACAGCAGCGGCGACAGCGTGCTCGGCCGCACCGTGCGCAACGCATTGGCCAGCGGCTTGCCCGTGCTGGTGGTGACGACTGCGCGCTTCGCCGAAGAAGTAGGCGGTTTGGTGGCCAAGCGCGACATCGTGGTGCTGGGCGAAAGCAGCGGCGTGGCGCTGGGCGGCATGGGCGACTCGATCGCCGCAGGCGTGGCGGCTCGCCCAGGCGCAGGCGGCTGGCTGGTGATGCCGGCCGACATGCCGTTGGTGCGTCCGGCGACGATGTCTGCCGTGGCGGCCGGCCTGGGGCCGCACCCGGTGGCCTACGCGCAATACCAGGGTCGGCGAGGCCACCCGGTGGCCTTTGGCGGCGAGCTGTTCTCCGAGCTGGTGCGCTTGAGCGGCGAAGAGGGCGCGCGGCGCATCCTGGCCCGCTTCCCCGGCCAAGCGGTGGAGGTCAACGACCCCGGCGTGTTGCTGGACATGGACACCGAAGCCGATCTCGCCAGCCTGCGGGCGCACCTGGCCAGCGCCAACGCGTCACCGGCGGGGCCGTAGAGGCCCGCGGTCAGTCGCCGGCCAGGCGCATCAGCCGCTCGACCTCGCGGTCGCGGATGCCGCGGCGGCGAAGTTCCAACGCGGTTTCACGCAAGTACTCCAGCGTCGTGCCATAGCGGCCACGCGCGTGGGTCAGGATGTGCTGCATCTGGCTGTCACCGAGCCGGCCAGTGTGGCCCGGGCTGCTGCGGTGCAGGGTGAAGGCCAGCGCATTGACGTTGCCACGCGGCGTGCGGCAGGCCAGCCAACGCGGGTCGTAGACACCGGTCGGCATCTCACGCAGCCACAGCTGCCGCAACTCGGCCTCGGCCCGCTCGACTGGTACGCGAAACACCGCACCATGGCACGAGCCGCCGGCCATCAGCGCGAACACCAGCCCCGGCTGCGCCGGCGTGCCGCGGTTGACCCGCGAGCGCATGCGGAACGCGCGGTGCCAGCCATGCACCTGGGCCGGCACCTCGGCGTCGGTTTCGAACTCTCGCCGCCACAGCAGCGAGCCATAGCCAAAGATCC
>NZ_JBFUGE010000261.1:0-8287 GCF_056403075.1 Ideonella sp. P3_A4
GGCCTGGGCACGACGCTGAAGTTCGACTGCGGCAGCGAGGGCATCGTGCTGATCAACGGCAGTGCTGTGCCCAACACGGTCAGCAACGACGACGGCGACGCTGTCTGCACGATCGCGCTGAGCCTGGACACGCTGAACCGCCTGATCCTGCGCGAGCTGGAGCCGACGACCGCGTTCATGATGGGCAAGCTGAAGGTCAGCGGCGACATGAGCGTCGCGATGAAGTTGCAGCACCTGCTCTGACCCTGGCGCCGCCATGGCCATGCAGGAAGAGATCGCCGCGTTGTCGCCGCAAGACGCGGTGGCAGCGCACCGCGACGAAACGACGAGCGACCTGTTCGGCATCACCGAGCTGTGCCGCGAGTACGGCATTTCGCTGCGGGCCATTCGCTTCTACGAAGACAAGGGCATGCTGCACCCGCGGCGTGTCAACGGCACGCGGGTCTACACCCGGCGCGACCGTGCCCGGCTGGCGCTGATCCTGCGCGCCAAGGCCATCGGTTCGTCGCTGGCCGAGATCAAGCACTATCTCGACCTCTACGGCTCGCACGGCGAGGGCCGCGTGCAGCAGATGCGTTATGTACTTTCGCGCACCGACCAGGCGATTGCCGAGCTGCAGCAAAAGCGCGACCACATCGACGCGACGCTGGCCGAGCTGCGGGTCATCAACGACGCGGTGCGCAAGGGCTTGGCGGATCGCCGCTGAGCCCGCGCCGCTGAAAGTTCTTCCCCCATGTCATTGCCTCTTTTTCCATCGGTCTGGATGACCGAGGAGCACCGCATGCTGCAAGACAGCGTGCGTCGCTTCATGAACGACCGCTGGGTGCCGCGCGCGGCTGAGTTTCGCGAGGCCGGCCTGATGGGGCCGGACACCTGGCGTGACGCTGGTGCGAACGGCCTACTGTGCGTCGGCCTGCCCGAAGAGTTCGGCGGCGGTGGCGGTGACTTTGGTCACGAGGCCGTGATCCTGCTCGAGCAGGGTCGCGCGAACCTCAGCGGTTGGGGTGGTGGCCTGCATTCGGCCATCGTCGGGCCGTACATCCTGCACTACGGCAGTGAAGAGCAGAAGCAACGCTGGCTGCCGAAGATGGCCACCGGCGAGCTGATCGGCGCGATCGCGATGACCGAGCCCGGCACCGGCAGTGACCTGCAGAACGTGCGCACCCATGCGCGCCGCGATGGTGACCACTATGTGCTCAACGGCGCGAAGACCTTCATCACCAACGGCCAGAACGCCAACCTGATCATCGTCGTCTGCCGCACGGGCCCCGAGTCGGGCGCCAAGGGCATGTCGCTGCTGGTGGTCGAGACCGATGGGGCCGAGGGCTTCCGCCGCGGCCGCAACCTCGACAAGGTCGGCATGAAGGCGCAGGACACGTCCGAGCTGTTCTTCGACGACGTGCGCGTGCCGGTGGCCAACCGGCTGGGCCGGGAAGAGGGCTCGGGCTTCACCCAGCTGATGCAGCAGTTGCCGCAGGAGCGCTTGATCATCGCCGTCAGCGCGATCGGCGCGATGGAGCGGGCGCTCGACGAAACCATCGCCTACGTGAAGCAGCGCCAGGCCTTCGGCAAGACGGTGTGGGACTTCCAGAACACCCGCTTCAAGCTGGCCGAGGTGCAGTCCACCGTGCTAGCCACGCGTACGTTCGTCGACGCGTGCCTGGCCGCCCACCTGAAGGGTGAGCTGGACCCGGCCCGCGCCGCGCTGGCCAAGTCCTGGGTCACCGAGCAGCAGTGCCACGTGATGGACGAGTGTCTGCAGCTGTTCGGCGGCTACGGCTACATGATGGAGTACCCGATCGCCGAGCTGTATGCGGATGCCCGTGTGCAGCGCATCTACGGCGGCACCAACGAGATCATGAAGGAGCTGGCGTCACGCTCCATGTGATGCTGCCAAAGACATGAACGGCAACGACCAAGACGACGGCGACCTGGGCTTCACCTGGCCGCGCATGAACAGGCCAGCGCCGTGTCGAAAGCGAGAGATGGGCGGCTGCCCCGCCGGGCTGCAGGCGACATGAGCGTCGCCCGCGAGCACATCGAAGGAGCCGCCGTGTTCAAGCCTTGGTTACTTGGAGACGCCCAGCAACTCGAACATCTGATCACCCGGCATCGCGCCCACACAGTCTTTGATGGCCGTCCAATCGCGACAGCCGATCCCGTAGCCATCGCCCGGGTTCTGGATGACGGCCTTGCTGCCGGAGAAGCCCTTCGACGCGTTCCACATCCATACCGTGCCGACTTCCTTCGTCTTGCCTTGCACCGACAACCAGTAGTGGCCAGCCTTCAGCTTCACAGGCGAGGAGAGCGCGATGGCGAGATTGCCGTCGACGTTTTTGGTGATCGGGGCGGCCAGCAACTCGGCGACGACCTTGCCTGGCTTGCCGTTCAGATCCTTGAAGAAGCTGATGTTGGCGCTGGCCACTTCACCGCCCGCCGAGCCCATGCCGCCGTAGGCGTGAACCTCCGAGATCTTCCAGATGGCCCCTTCGGGCACGGTGAAGTCGTCCGCGATGCGGATGTCCATCTCGTCGTAGTCGCTGTCCCAGTCGGTGGACACGACACCCGCCAGCCACTTGCCGGTATGGCCATACAGCACGTCTTTGGCCGTCAGCGACGGTGTCGGCGTTTCGATGCGCTGGTCCGCTGCGGAGCGGGTTTGCATCAGCTCTGGTGCCGCCATGGTGGCACCCGTTGCGGCCAGCAATACAGCCGCGGTCAATATGCGAACTTGAAGCAAGTTCTTCATGCTGATCTCCAACAAGGTTTATGTGTTCGAGCCCGACCCGCGGACTGCGGGCCTGGCAGGGATTTCGAGCGAATTGCCGGCGGAGGTCATCGTAGTGATCGGCGCACGGGCCCTCAAGCGCCCTCGGCATTTCCCGCAATCGCGGACGGCAGGCAAGGGCCGAGACGGTCACCCACGCACCTCTGCATGTCTCGCATTTCACTCGTTAGACATGGCATCCCATCCCTCATGAAAGGACGAGCGTCGCACTTCTTGTGACAACGCCACCCGCATGCGAGACGATTCCGACGACACCGGCGCCGATGGCGACCTGGGCTTCACCTGGCAGCGCATGAAGAACGGCGACGTGCGCGTGCTGCACCACGGCAAGCTGGCCAGCACGCTGCGTGGCCGCGACGCCGAAGAATTTCTGGCCGAGGCCGAAAGTGCTGACGACGCAGCGATGCAGCAGTCGATGGCCCGGCTGACCGGCAACTACAAGCACGGCAACGAACGCACCGCTGCCAACCATCCACGCAATCGGCGCTGATTGGGAGCAACCGAGACCATGACCGAAGCCTTCATCTACGACCACGTGCGCACACCGCGTGGCAAGGGCAAGAAAGACGGCAGCCTGCACCAGGCGAGCCCCGTGTGGCTGCTGCGCGGCCTGCTGCAGGCGATGCGGCAACGCAACCAGCTCGACACCTCGTTGGTTGACGACGTGGTGCTCGGCTGCGTGACGCCGGTGGGTGAGCAGGGCGCCGACATCGCGCGCACCGCAGTGCTCGACGCCGACTGGGCGCTGACGGTGGCCGGCGTCACGCTGAGCCGCTTCTGCGCCTCGGGCCTGGAGGCCATCAACCTGGCCGCGGCCAAGGTGGGCAGCGGGTTCGAAGACCTGGTGGTCGCTGGCGGCGTCGAAAGCATGAGCCGCTGGCCGATGGGCAGTGACGGTGGCGCCTGGGTGATGGACCCGCGCGTCAACCAGCACCTGGGCTTCGTGCCGCAAGGCATTGGCGCCGACCTGATCGCCACGCTCGAAGGCTGGGGCCGCGCTGAGGTCGATGCGTTCGCCGTTCGTTCGCACAAGCTGGCCGCTGCGGCGCGCCAGAAGGGCTTGTTCAAGAAGTCGGTCGTGCCGGTGACCGACATCGCTGGCCTGCCGCTGCTAGCCGAAGACGAGACCATCCGCCCCGGCACGACCGCCGAGGCGCTGGCCAAGCTGCAGCCCAGCTTCGCGATGATGGGCCAGATGGGTTTTGATGCGACGGCGCTGCGCAAGTACACGACTGTCGAGCAGATCGACCATGTGCACCACGCCGGCAACTCGTCCGGCATCGTCGATGGTGCGGCGCTGATGTTGATTGGCTCGGGCGAGGCTGGCGAGCGCGCGGGCTTGAGGGCACGGGCGCGCATCCGCAGCGTCGCGGTGATCGGCTCCGAACCGACCATCATGCTGACCGGCCCGGCGCCTGCCTGCCGCAAGGCGCTGCGCAAGGCCGGCATGTCGGCCTCCGACATCGACCTGTGGGAAATCAACGAGGCCTTCGCTGCGGTGCCGCTGAAGTGCGCCCGCGAGCTGGAGATCGACATCGAGCGCGTCAACGTCAACGGCGGCTCGATCGCGATGGGCCACCCGCTCGGCGCCACCGGCTGCATCATCCTGGGCACCGTGCTCGACGAACTCGAGCGCCGCAACCTGAGCACCGGCTGCGCGACGCTGTGTGTGGGCGGCGGCATGGGCATTGCCACGATCATCGAAAGGGTTTGAAGTGGCTGCAATCTCAATCAACAAAGGCGCCGACGGCGTCGTGCTGGCCACGATGGACCTGGCCGGCAAACCGATGAACGTGATCGACGCCGAGATGGCCACGGCGCTGGCCGGGCTGGTCGAAGCGCTGGAGAGCGACGCATCGATCACCGGCCTGATCCTCGCTTCGGGCAAGAAAGACTTCTTCGCCGGCGCCGACGTGGACCATCTGTGGTCCATCGACACAGCCGAGCAAGCGTTCGAAGAGTCGATGCACTTCAAGTCCTGGCTGCGCCGGCTCGAGCAGGCGGGCAAGCCGGTGGTCGCGGCCATCCACGGCCGTTGCCTCGGTGGCGGGCTGGAGATCGCGCTGGCTTGCCATCACCGCATCGTGCTGGATGACGGCAAGGCGCGTCTCGGCCTGCCCGAGGTGAAGCTGGGTCTGCTGCCTGGTGGTGGTGGCACGCAAAGGTTGCCGCGCCTGATCGGCATGCAGCAGGCGCTGCAATGGATGGGCGAGGGCACCGAGGTGCGCGCCGCGCAGGCGCTGAGCAGCGGCCTGGTGCACGCGTTGGCCAAGACGCCTGAAGACATGCTGGCCCAGGCGCGCGCCTGGATCGCCGCCAACCCGAAGCCGCAGCAGCCGTGGGATGCACCGAAGTTCCGCTACCCCGGTGGCGACTCGCGGTCGCCAGCGATCGCGCAGTTGCTGGCGATCGGCCCGTCGATGGCGAGCGCCAAGAGCTGGGGCAACTACCCGGCGCTGACGCACATCATGAGCAGCGTGTTCGAAGGCGGCCTGGTCGATTTCGACAACGCGCTGGCGATCGAAAGCCGCTATTTCGCAGCGTGCGTCGTGAGCCCGGAAAGCCGCAACCTGATCGGCACGCTGTGGTACCAGCTGAACGCCATCAAGAAGGGTGCTTCACGCCCGAGCGGCGTGGCACCGTCGAAGGTCAAGAAGCTGGGCATCCTGGGCGCCGGCATGATGGGCGCGGGCATTGCGTACATCAGCGCCAAGGCCGGCATCGAGGTCGTGCTGCTGGACACGACGCAGGCCAATGCCGACAAAGGCAAGGCCTACAGCCAGGGCCTGCTCGACAAGGCGGTGAAGAAGGGCGGCCGCACGGTCGAGCAGCGCGACGCAATGCTGGCCCGCATCACGCCGACCACCGACTACGCGGCTTTGAAGGACTGCCAGCTAGTGATCGAGGCGGTGTTCGAAGACCGTACGATCAAGGCCGAGGTCACGAAGCTGGCCGAAGCGCAGCTGAGCCCGAAGGCGGTGTTCGCATCGAACACCTCGACGCTGCCGATCACCGGGCTGGCCAAGGCCAGCGAACGGCCGGCCAACTTCATCGGCCTGCACTTCTTCTCGCCGGTCGACAAGATGCCGCTGGTCGAGATCATCGTCGGCGAGCAGACGAGCGACGAAACACTCGCCAAAGGCTTCGACTTCGTGCAGCAGATCGGCCAGACGCCGATCGTCGTCAACGACAGCCGCGGCTTCTACACGAGCCGGGTCTTCGCGACCTACGTGATGGAAGGGCTGGCGATGCTGAAAGAGGGCGTGCACCCGCGCAGCATCGAGGTCGCCGGCTTGCAGGCAGGCATGCCGATGCCGCCGCTGGCGTTGCAAGACGAGGTCAGCCTGTCGCTCGGCGTGCACGTGGCCGACCAGACCCGCAAAGACCTGGCGGCCGAAGGCAAGCCCTACGAGGGCCACCCCGGCGAGCCGGTGCTGCGCCAGCTGTGCGAGATCGGCCGCGTCGGCAAGAAGGCTGGCCAGGGCTTCTACGACTGGCCGGCCGAAGGCGGCAAGGGCGACAGGCGCCTGTGGCCGGGCTTGAAAGAGATGTTCCCGCTCGCGGCCGAGCAGCCAGCGCAGGAGCTGATCATCGAGCGCCTGCTCTACGCGCAGGCCAACGAGGCCGCACGCTGCCTGGAAGAGGGCGTGCTGCGCTCGGCGGCCGACGGCAACATCGGCTCGATCCTGGGCTGGGGTTTCGCACCGTTCTTCGGCGGCGCGCTGCAGTTCATCAACACCGTCGGGCCCGCGCACTTCGTTGCCCGCTCACGCTCGCTGGCCGCGGCCCACGGCAAACGCTTCAAGCCCGCCGCCAACATCGTCGACCTGGCCAGGCGCGGCGTGTTCTTCGAGCAGGGCGGGCCGCAGGGCGAGTGAGGGGCGGGGGCCGGAGGGCTATGGTGTACGCACCGTGCTGAGGCTTGCTCTCGTCTGTCTCTTCCTGATCGCCGGTTGCGTGACTGCGCAGCGGTCTGTCTACCAGGTTGGGCAAACGGAGGCGATTCGCCTGCGGGAAGCGCACGGGCGCTGGCTTGCCGAGCGTCCGCGAAAGTTTGATCTCATGCACGTCTCAGAGGCCGAACTCGCGGCCGAGGCCCGTCGTGCCGGCTTCTGCAGTGGCACCGTCGATTCGCAGATGGTCGTGCTCGCGCGGCCCGGTGTGGCCGACAAAGTCGAATGGCTGGCATTCGGGCGGCCGTCGGCGAAGTGGCTTGAAGGGATCGCCCGCCTGGGTTTCGCCGTTGAGCCAACGGGCACCGAAGATGTATTGAGGATGACTTGGCAAGGGCCGAGCGCCAACATCGACGGGAAGCCCGCATGCTCTTGATGTCCGCTGTTCTGTAGGCCAGTGCAGAAGACAGGGATGAAGCCTCGTAGGGGGCATGCCCTTKAAGGCCCAGGCTCCGGCCTCAACTCCGGGCGACCATGTTCAGCTTCTTCCATCCTCGGCCTGTCGTCAGCCGAAAAGAGATTCCGGTGTTGTCTGTTCGCCAAGAGGTTCAGAATCAAATCACACCGAATGCGGTGCTGGTGATTCGGTCGACACGAGGAGATGATCCGCCGGAGCCTTCGCGGCCGCGATCTACCAACGATACGACAGGCGATGTGCCCTGAGCTCCATCGGATCGACAGGCCCTCGTCGGACGCATCGCCTGCCTGTCCGGCTACTTGTAGAAGTTGGCGTACAGCCCGATCCGCAGATCGGACTGCGTGTCGGCGTTGTGCGGCCGGCTGATGCGCAACTTGTAGTTCCCCTCCACGCTGGGCGAGAAGTTCACCACCTCGAACGGGTTGTCGTACGAGGTTGAGCCGCCGACGTACGTGCCGTTGGGGTCGTAGACCTTGAGGTCCAGGTCCATGCCGATGGCGTGCGAGTCGTCAGCATGGGCGTAGGTGTACGAGCCGCGGTTCATCCAGGCGATGGCCACGCGCACCTTCTTCCATTGGCTGGTGATCGTGATCAGGCGATCGATGCTGCCGTCCGACGTGCCGTCAGCGGCGTCGTACTTGAAGAAGTCGCTGTTGGCGCCGGCCCAGTAAGACCATTTGCCGTGGAAGTGCGCGCTCTTGAAGTCCACGCCGCCCACGCCCAGCTGATCGCTGTCGCCCTTGATCACGTCGGTGGCGCCGGCCAGCATGCGCGCCTTGACCAGATAAGGGCGGTCGACCAGCACGGCGAGGTCCGACATCATGTCGGCCGCGAAAGCGGCAGCATGCGGTGTCGATTGGCTGGTGCCCGACATCGTCACACCGCCGGCGTTGATGTTGGTGCCTGGCGCGGTGAGCTCGGGCTTCTCGTTGCCCGTCTCCGGGTCACGCCAGGGCGACGAGTCTCGCATCGTCATGCCGTCGTCGTCGTAGTTGCCGACCGTGATGAGGTTCAAGCCCTTGCCAGGCGAGCACACGTTGCCGCTGTCTTCGCCGGTGTTGCCGCCGCTGGTGAAGATGACGAGGTTGTTGTCGTAGGCGTAGTTGTCCCAGTCGCGGTCCGTGGAGC
>NZ_JBFUGE010000262.1:0-8271 GCF_056403075.1 Ideonella sp. P3_A4
CCTGGTGCCCGCTTCGTACAACAAGGACGTGCCCCCCGCCACCACCAAGTCCGCCGGCATGCAGATCGGCTACTCCGGCGCGAAGCCGGTGCCCTCGGCCGCTTCGACGCCGGGCCACGACTGCACGATCGTCATCAAGTAAACAAGAAAAGGAGTCTCCCCATGAAACGAAACCATCCCCTGCAAGGCCTGGCGGCCATCGCCTGCGCCGCCGGCCTGCTGTTCGCGCCGCTGCTGGCGCAAGCCCAATCGGTCGATGCCGATGTCGACACCATCGACGAAGCGCCGCTGCAACTGCTCGACGACCTGCACATTCCCGCCAAGGGCCAGTACAAGGCTCCCTTCCACGTCAAGGGCAAGAAGATCCTCGATGTGAACGGCAAGGTCGTGCAGATGCACGGCGTCAACTGGTTCGGCTTCGAAACGCCCGACAGCATCGTTCACGGCCTGTGGGCGCGCAGCTACCAGGACATGGTCAAGCAGATGAAGGACCTCGGCTTCAATGCCGTGCGCCTGCCCTTCTGCCCCAAGACGCTGACGGCCAGCAACATCAGCGGCGGCGTGCGCTATGACCTGAACCCCGACCTGCAAGGCAAGACCCCTCTGCAGGCGATGGACCGGATCATTGCCGAGTTCGCCAACAACGGCTTCTACGTCCTGCTCGACCACCACCGGCCCGATTGCAATGCGATCTCTCAGATGCCCAACATCCCCGGCTACACGCTGGACGACTGGACGCGCGACCTGGTGTTCGTGACCACCCGGTACAAGGACGTCAAGAACGTGATCGGCATCGACCTGAAGAACGAGCCGCATTCCGACTGGGGCACCGGCGCCTTCTGGGGCACCGGCAAGGTCGAAAACGACTGGAAGCTGGCGGCCGAAAAGGCCGGCGCCGCAGTGCACGCCGCGAATCCAAAGGTGCTGGTGTTCGTGGAGGGCGTGTCCGACAACGCCGGCAGCTGCCAGACGCCGGACGGCCACTGGTGGGGCGGCAACATCGAGCCGGTCCAGTGCTTCCCGATCGATGCCAACAAGATCCCGGGCAACCGGCTGGTGCTGTCGCCGCACATCTACGGCCCCGATGTAGCCGACCAAGCCTACTTCGCCGACAGTGCCGGCTTCCCCGACAACATGCCCCACATCTGGGAGAACCAGATGGGCCGCTTCATGGCCACCTACCCGGTCGTGCTGGGCGAGTTCGGCGGCAAGTTCATGAACAAGGACCAGGTCTGGCAGACCCACTTCGTCGACTGGCTCAAGTGCAAGGGCACGAAGAACTTCTTCTACTGGGCCTGGAACCCGAACAGCGGCGACACCGGCGGCATCCTGCAAGACGACTGGCTCAGCGTGAACACCGGCAAGTACGAGAACCTGAAGCGCCTGTGGGACGGCTCGCCGGTCGACCACGACATCTGCGCGGTCGCCGCCGACTAAGAAGGAACCACCATGCCCATCTCTTCATCACCGATGCGCCGTGCCTGGTTGCTGGCGCCGCTCGCGCTGGCTGCCACGCAAGCCCTGGCCCACGGCCTGATCCAGGACCCACCGTCGCGCAACTGGTTCTGCGGCGCGATCACCAAGCCCGACGAGGTCGCCAACGGCACCGCCAAGTACCCCGAGTGCAAGACCGCGTTCGACACCAACTGGACCGGCAGCTACAACTTCATGAGCGTACTGACCCACACCAAGGGCCGCGCCGAGGTGACGCCGCTGCCGGCCAACGTCTGCGGCTTCAATGCCGAGACCTTCAACAAGGGTGCGACGCCGTGGGACACGCCGATGCAGTGGCCGACCAACAAGGTCAGCGCCAGCCGCAAGGAGTTCACCTGGARCATCTCGTGGGGGCCGCACTACTCGGACACCCAGGAATTCCACTACTACATCACCAAGCCGGGTTTCGAATGGTCACCGACGAAGGCCCTGACCTGGGCTGACTTCGAAGACCAGCCCTTCTGCGCGCTGAACTACGACGACACCAAGCCCGATGGCAACCCCGACGTCGTGCCTGAAAAGGGCACCACGCTGTTCCACACCTTCTGCCAGCTGCCGGCGCGCAACGGCCGCCATGTCGTCTACGGCGAGTGGGGCCGCAACTTCTTCACCTTCGAGCGCTTCCACAGCTGCGTCGACGTCGAATTCGAAGGTGGCACCGGCAAACCGCCGGTCGCGGCCATCGGCTTCAAGCCCGATGTCACCGAAGTCACCGGCGCCACCACCGTGGTGCTCGACGGCACCGGCTCGAAGGGCAAGGGCTTGACCTACGCCTGGAGCCTGAACCCGAGCGACCTGCCCTCGGCCAAGATCGTCGACGCCAACAAGCCCAAGGCCAAGCTGGTGCTGACCGAGCCGCAGGTCAACGAGAACCTGCAGATCTCGCTGCTGGTGAAGAACGCGACCGGGTTGACGGACACCGAATCCAAGACCTTGCTGCACAAGCCCACCGGCGGCTCCAAGTGGACTGGCCTGGGCCCGCTGACGTCGACGCCGCTGACGCTGCACGCCAACGACAGCGTCAACGTGCGCACCGTGCTGACGACTGGTGCCGACAACTATGTGCCCAACCCAGCACTGGTACTGACCGACGCCAACTCGGGCGCCAGCCAGTGGCCCTTGGCGCTGGCGAACGCCGTGAACGCGACCGACAGCGGCTTGCACATCGGCGTGGTCAACAAGCAAGGCGCGATCAAGCCGGTGGCCGACGCCACGGCCAACCGCATGTTCGCCGCCAAGGGCTCGAAGATCGCGAGCGGCTTCCTGCAGGTCACGGTGTCGAACAAGATCGCCGCCAGCTACACCGTCACCAGCGATTGGGACGCAGGCTATTGCGCGACCGTCAAGGTCAGCAACAACGACTCGGTGCCAGTCAAGTGGAAGACGACGCTGAAGATCGTCGGCCAGGCCAACAACGTCTGGAACCTGGTCTGGTCGCAGGCCGGTGATACCTTGACGCTGGAGGGCCCGGCGTCGAACAACGTCTTGCAACCGGGCGCCAACTACACCGACGGCGGGTTCTGCGCAACGAAGTAAGCCTCACGCCAGTCAGGGCCGCGTCGGCGAAAGCCGGTGCGGCCCTTTTTCTTGTGCGCAAGGCGCGGCGAATCGCGGTATCGATTCCACCCTCTGGGCAGTGGCACTCGTACACACATGCTGACACCAAGATTGCCTAACTTAGGGAGTTGACGGCGAATCGCGCCTGCATAGCATCCGCCCCCTTTTGACACCCGCAAAGGGACCGGACATGCCACATTCAACTCTTCGCCTGGCCTCGATCGCGTTGCTCGCGACCGGCACCTTGGCCACCACGGCGGCGATCGCCGCCCCACCGGTGTACCGCATCGAAGCCGTCGCCAAAGAGCACCACGCCCGGCCGGACTCTGCGCTCGGCATCAGCAACAGCGGCATCGTCACCGGCAGCGCGTGGATGAAGAGCCGCTTCAGCGACAGCGCCTTCCGGTTCAAGATCAAGAGCGGCTCGACACGCCCGCTGCTCGGACCGGAAACCAACGATGCTGCCGGCTGGCGCGTCAACGATGACGGCGCGACGGTCGGCTGGGTCGGCCACCAGGCGTGGATGTGGGACAGCGCCGGCACCGCGCAAAGCCTGGACGCGCTGATGCCCTGCGACGACGACAACATCCGCTCGAGCCAGGGGCGCGGCATCAACAACGCCGGTGACGTGGTGTTCAAGTTCGACTGCAACCGCAGCGGTGTCCGGGTCAACGGCTCGTACCTGTACCGCGGCGGCAGCCTGGTCGACCTGGGCACTCTCGGCGGCGACTACAACGAAGTCAGCGCCATCAACAACGCCGGCCAGGTCGTGGGCACGTCCTCGTTGCCGCCTGACAGCGACGGCAAGAGCTATGTCCGCGCGTACATCTGGGAAGCAGGCAGCATGCGCGACCTGGGCACGCTGGGCGGCCGCGCCGCCGACACCGAAGACATCAACGACGCCGGGCATGTCGTCGGCACGGCCTTCGATGCCACCAACGACTTCATGCATGGCTACTGGTACGACGGCAGCACGATGCATCGACTGCCGACTTGCCACGGCAGCAGCAACTGGCCGCAACCCAGGGCCATCAACAACCACGACCAGATCACCGGCAACTACTACCGCAAGGGCTTCCAGGCCTTCCTGTACCAGAAGGGCCGCTGCTACCCGCTGCAGAACATCCTGGATGCCAGCGGTGCCGGCTGGAGCCGCCTGCAGGCCTACGACATCAATGACGACGGCGTCATCGTCGGTTCGGGCCAGCTGAACGGCAAGTCGCATGCATTCATCGCGACGCCGGTGCAACCGTGACGTGACGACTGGCCGTTGAAATCGGGCGCCGGTGCATTGCCGGCCCCGTTTTCGACGCCGGATTTCACACCGGAAGCGCCTTCGAGGACGTGGCGACGGCGCACCACAGACTCTCAAGTTAGGGAGTACCAACAGACCGCGAGGTGTTTAGCATCCATACCTAACTTACAAAAGGAACGGATATACCGGTTCGAGCCTCGCTGATCGCCTCCGGCGCCTTGCTGGCGCTGTGTACCTTCAACGCGGCGTCCCACTTCCCGATCCGCGCCCATTTTTC
The DNA here is from genome assembly GCF_056403075.1 of Ideonella sp. P3_A4. NCBI lineage: Bacteria > Pseudomonadati > Pseudomonadota > Betaproteobacteria > Burkholderiales > Sphaerotilaceae > Ideonella > Ideonella sp. P3_A4. Next base: position 4,584 of record NZ_JBFUGE010000262.1, read on the forward strand.
TTCCGAGCCCACATGCCCTTCACCACCACCATCGACCTGCTGACCAAGGCTTCTTCCTACATTGCCGGGTGCGTCAAGACCGTACCTGGCCCCGATGGCGAACCAGATCCGGTGAACGAGTTCAACGCCGAATTGCACGACCTCGCATGCTCGCTGGCAGTGGAAGCAAAGCGCCTCGAATCCGCAGTCATTGACCCGGCTGTGATCGAAGCGATGAAGAAAGAGATCGCAGCGCTGAAGGCCGACCGGGACTCCTGGCAGCAGCAAGCGCGCCAGCGAGTGGACGATGCGCTTGAGTTTGTGCGGCAGTGGGACGCGGCACCGGCTTCGGTGAGAGAGGCGATTGCGCGTGAGGCTGAGCACGACTTGGCGAACAGCGAGGTCGCGCGCTGGATCCGCCAGATCCCCTCGACAAGCTGAGGTCGGAATGAGCAAGCACGCGATGCCTGACCTGATGCGTTCGATGCTGCTGCGAGCCGCACGTGTCACACACCAAGCGACGAATCGATTGGTCACAGAGCATGTCAACGGTGTCTGCATCCAGTGTGAAGGGCGGCCAACGGTACGCACCACGCTCGACGGCCCGCAGCCAACCATCCCATTTCGCCGTCGAATGCAGGCGCAGCAACGAGGCTCGGCGGCGCCGACCACCTGAACGGCAAGCCACACGCGTTCGTCGCGACGCAGGTGCGACAGTGACGACTGGCCGTTGAAATCGGGCGCCGGCGCGTGGCCGGCCCCGTTTCGACGCCGGATTCCACACCGGAAGCGTCTTCGAGGACGCGGCAACGGCGCACCACAGACTCTCAAGTTAGGGAGTACCAACGGCCTCCGAGCTGCTTAGCATCCAATACCTAACCTACAAAAGGATTGGATATGCCAGCTCGCATCTCGCTCATCGCCTCCAGCGCCTTGCTGGCGCTGTGCACTTTCAGCGCCACCGCGGCACTCGCCGCGGCGCCGGTCTACAAGATCGAAACCATCGACAAGGCACACCAAGCCCAGCCATTCTCGGGATTGGGAATCAGCAACAACGGCATCGTCACCGGCGACGCGTGGATAAAAAGCCGTCACAGCCAAAGCGCCTTCCTGTACGAGCACGGCTCGGTCCATCCGCTGTTGGCGCCGGACACCTGGGATGCCGCCGGCTGGCGTGTCAACGACGACGGCGCCGTGGCAGGCTGGGTCGGCGACCAGGCCTGGATGTGGGACAAGACCGGCGCGGGCACCAACCTGGACGCGCTGGTGCCCTGTGATGCCGACAGCAGCCGAGACAGCAAGGCACACGGCATCAACAGCGCCGGCGAGGTGGTGCTCAGCTTCATATGCGACCGTGCCGGTGTCCGGGTATTTGGCGCGTCCGTGTACCGCGGTGGCAGCTTGACCGAACTCGGCACACTCGGCGGCACCTACACCTCGGCCGGTGGCATCAACACCGCCGGCCAGATCGTGGGGGGGTCGTTCCTGCCGCCTGACAGCGACGGCCACACCTACACGCACGCGTACATCTGGGAAGACGGCAGCATGCGCGACATCGGCACGCTGGGCGGCCACGATTCCAGTGCACAAGACATCAATGACGCCGGCCACGTGGTCGGCATGTCCAGGAATTCGGCCGACGAGAACCGTGGCTACTGGTACGACGGCACCACGATGCACCAGTTGCCCACCTGCCACGGCAAGAGCAACTGGCCGGAGCCTGCAGCCATCAACAACCACGACCAGATCACCGGCAACTACTTCGGCAAGGGCTTCGAAGCCTTCCTGTACCAGAAGGGCCGCTGCTACTCGCTGCTGACCCTCTTGGATGCCAGYGGTGCCGGCTGGACCCGCCTGCAGGCCAACGACATCAACGACAAGGGCGTGATCGTCGGCAGTGGCATATTGAACGGCAAGAGCCATGCCTTCATCGCGACACCGGTGAAACAGTAACGGCCAGCCGGTTAAGTCAGGGAACGGCCGGTCGGAGACACTCTGCCTGACCATGGCCGGCCCTTTCCGTTCAAGGCACCACCTCATAACTTGATAGAAGGACGTCAAGCCATGACTTCTCCATTCAACCTTTCGGCCGCGCGCACCCTGCTGGCCGCGGCCGCTTTCGCGTTCGCCGGCGCCGTCGCCGCCGCGCCGGTCTACAGCATCCAGAAACTGGAACGGCCGGTCGGCGCCGACCCGGACAATGCCACCGCGATCAGCGACAACGGCATCGTCGTCGGCTACGGCCGCGTCGACAACGGCCCCTACACGGCGCCCATCATCCGCAAACACCACAAGACCAAGGTCCTGGAAAGCCCGGCCCGCGCCTCCAACGAGGTGTGGGCTGTCAACACGCAGGGCGAAGCGGCCGGCTGGTCCAACCTGCATGCCTACTACTGGGACAGCACCGGCCAGCCTTTCGACCTGGATCCGCTAATCCCCTGCACCGCCGACATCGGCGGGAAGTTCACCAAGGCCCGGGCCATCAACAATGACGGCGCCGTGCTCGTCGCGCTCGAATGCTTCGAGTCCGGCTGGTTCGACCGTGCCCACGTCTACCGGGCCGGCACGTTGACGACGCTTGGCGACCTGGGCGGCGGTCAAAACCGCGCCAACGGCATGAACAACCTCGGCCAGGTGGCCGGCAGTTCGGCCGTCCCCCCAGACGCCGACGGCCAGACCTACGAGCACGCCTACCTCTGGGAAAACGGCGTGATGYGCGACCTGGGAACGGCTGGCGGCAAATTCAGCGGTGCGCTCGCCATCAACGACCTCGGCCACACGGCCGTGATGGCCGACGACGAGACCGGCAAGACGCGCCTGTATCTGCACGACGGCACGACGATGCGCAAGCTGTTCAACTGCAGCCATGACACGATGATCCCGGTGGCGATCAACAACCGCGATGACATCGTGGGCAACACCTACATTGCGAGAGCGGGCTATCTCTTCCAGAAAGGCCACTGCTACCGCTTTGCCGATCTGTTGGACGCGAGCGGCGCCGGTTGGACCGCCTTCACCGTCAACGACATTGATAACAAGGGCGTGATCGTCGGCGAGGGCTTCCTGAACGGCCAGCTGCGCGGGTTCATCGCGAGGCCTGCCACGCACTGACCTGCTTGGCCCTCGCCCGTCGGTGCGGTGAAAGGCCGCACCTATGAGCTCTCTCTACCGCCTGGCGGTGCAGGCGCGCCGATTGCTCCCGCTGTTTGTTTGCGCCAGCGCTCGCCTCGAGCGGTACCAGTCACCCTCTCGCCAATAGGGCTGCCCACTCCGAGGCAACCTGTGTCTGGGTGCAGTGCACTCACTGGCAGCGGAGGGACATATGGCGCTAACCGCAGAAATCCGGTGGTTCTGGCCACACGCAACGCCATCGGCGTTTGCCGTGTGGTTCCGGGGCTCCATCCATCACGGGTGCATGGTGGGCGGCGGGCGATCCTGCACCGACACCCATCTGCGCTGGGATGGCCACCCGCGCTGGGACATCCGCCGGCGTGGCAGCACCATCAGCATCAAGGCCTTCCAGTCTGCGCTGCCCGAGGGCTGCGACGTGCCGCCCTTCGAAGGCGACATCTCGCTATGGTTCGACCTGATCTCGAAGCACGATCCCCCGCCAGGCGCCGTGCCTGTCGAGTTGATTGGTCGGCGCTGGCGGCGCCTGTTCGACACGGCCAGGCGGCAAGCCCATGAAATCCGGTTGGCTGCCCCGGGC
>NZ_JBFUGE010000263.1:0-8271 GCF_056403075.1 Ideonella sp. P3_A4
GCTCCGGTGCCTCCGCGCGGCGCACCCAGCGCCAGCCTATCGTTCCAGCCAGGCTCACGCCGGCACGACGAGAAGCGCGGCGAGCTGCGCCCGCAACGGCGCCAGCTCGGCCGGCAGTGTGTCAGCAGAGAAGTTGGCGTCGATCTCACGCAGCAAGGCTTCGGCCTGGGCGGCTCGATCGGCGGCCTCGTGCCCCAAGCAGGCCTGCGCAGCTTCGACCAGGCGTGCAGCGCGTGACAGCGGCTGCAGCGTCGCCTGTTCCACTGCGCTCAGCAGATGCGGGTGCGCAGCGTTGGCGAACAAATCTCGCAGCACGTCCCGGGCACTGTTCTGCGCCTCGCGGGTGGGCAGCACGTACAACACCGGCCACAGGTCGGCGGCGGTGGCTTCCAGGCGTCCGGCCAGCACCGCGGCGGCGGCGATCAGGCGTTGCGACTTGACGATGCGCCGGTCCGACAGTTGGATGCCAGCCTGGCGTAGCTGGCGAATCGCTTGGGCCAGCGCAGGTCGTGCTTCGCCAAGATCGACTGAGCGAACCGATTCGCACAGCACGTCGAAATGCCCCATGCCGGCCTGCGGCTCGACCGCAGCCCGATCCGACTGCCAGCCTCCGGCGAGCATGGCTTCCAGCTGATGGTCGGGCACCGGGTCGATGAACAGGTGCACCAGGAATCGATCGGCAAAGGCCGACAGGGCTTCATCGTCCGGCAAGCCGTTGGCCGCGCCGACGCACACCCGCAACGGGCACTGGATCTGCGTGTGGCCGCGCCGGAAGCGCCGCTCGTTCAGCACCCCGAGCAGGGTGTTAAGGATGGCGGTAGAGCCGAGGAAGACTTCGTCGAGGAAGGCCACGTCGGCCTCGGGCAGCATGCCGGTCACGTCGGTCTCGACCGTGCCCTCGCGCAGCTTCTTCAGGTCCACCGGGCCGAACAGTTCCGACGGTTCGGTGAAGCGGCCGAGCAGGTACTCGAAGTAGCGCCCACCCATTGCCTGGGCCACACGGCGCACGACCGCGCTCTTGGCGGTGCCAGGGGGCCCGATGACTAGCAGGTGTTCCTGCGCAACCGCGCTGAGGACGATCAGTTCGGCAAGCTGCTCGCGGCCGACAAGGCCCGCTGTGGCGGCGCGGATGCCGGCGCGCACATGGCCGGCAGAGTCAATCAAAGAGYTGGACATCGGAAAACAGCGGGCGAAAGGGGAAGGAGTCTGCCAGAGGGCCCGGCGACTGTCGGTGAAAAAAGGCGCGGTCCGCTTTGGACCGCGCCTTCACAGCCTGGCTGTCAGGCCAACTGTTCCACGGCACCGGCAGGCGCCGTGGCATGGTGATGCAGCTGCATCGAGAACTGCGCCCTGCCCGATGACAGTGCGCGCAGGCTGCCGATGTAGCCGAACATCTCTTTCAGCGGCACATGGGCCTCGACCACCGCAGCATTGCCGCGTTGGCCTTGGCCGCGCACATGGCCACGGCGGCGGTTCAGGTCGCCGATCACGTCGCCCAGATAGTCCTGCGGCGTGATCACCTCGACGGCCATGACCGGCTCCAGCACCTGAGGCGATGCCAACGCCGCTGCCTCGCGGAAGGCCGCCACCGCCGCCAGCTCGAAAGCCAGCGTCGACGAGTCACGCTCATGGTGGCTACCATCCAGCAAGGTCGCGACAAAGTCGACGACCGGATAGCCCGCCAMCACGCCCACTTGCGCTGCGCGACGAATGCCCGCCTCGACCGCTGGGATGAACTCGCGCGGGATCGCGCCGCCCACCACCTGGTTCTCGAAGCGGATGCCTTCGCCACGCGGCAAGGGCGCCACGCGCAAGTGCACGTCGGCGAACTGCCCCGGGCCGCCCGACTGCTTCTTGTGCACGTGGCGGACCTCGGCCGTCGCCGTGATCGTCTCGCGGTACGCGACCTGCGGACGGCCGACCACCACGTCCACGCTGTGACGCGAACGCAGGTTCTCGACCGCCACCTCGAGCTGAAGCTCGCCCATGCCGGAAAGAATCGTCTGCCCTGATTCGGCGTCGTGCCGGATGTGCAGGCTCGGATCCTCGCGCAGCATGGACTGCAGCGCCTTCGACAGGCCCTGGCTGTCCACTTGCCGACGCGGCTCGATCGACACGTCGATCACAGGCTCGGGCACCACGATCTCTTCCAGATGAACCGGATGAGCCCGGTCGCACAGGGTGTGACCGGTCAAGGTGTCCTTCAGCCCGACGATCGCGGCGATGTCGCCCGCCACCAGCTCGTCACGCTCGATGTGGTCGCCCGCATGCACTTCGTACAGCCGCGTCGCCCGCTCGCTGCGACCGGTGTTCGCGTTGAACACCATGTCGCCGCGCTTCAGGCGGCCGCGGTATACCCGCACGAAAGTCTTCGAGCCATGGTCGTCGCTGACCAGCTTGAACGCCAGCGCCGCGAACGGGCCCGTCGGGTCCGACTCGGGTTGGCCTTCGAAGCCAGCCGCTTCGCCAGGCTTTGGCAGGTAGTTCACGACCGCATCGAGCAGGGGCTCGACGCCGCGATTACGGAAAGCCGAGCCAGCCAGCACGGGCACGAACGCACTCTTCAGCGCGCCCGCACGGATGCAGCGTCGCAAGGTCTCCACGTCGATCGTCTCGCCGTTCAGGTAGGCAGCCAACGCCGCATCGTCGTGTTCGACAACCGCTTCGACCAACCGGGCCCGATGTGCAGCCGCGAGCGCCGCCATCTCTGGCGGCACGTCGTCTTCACGGAAAGGCACGGTCGCATCGTCGCGGTCCCACAGCAGCGCGCGCATCGTCAGCAAATCGACCACGCCGCGGAAGCCTGCTTCTTCGCCGATCGGCAATTGCAGCGGCAACGCACGGACGCCCAGGCGCTCTTCCATCATTGCGACAACGCGAAGGAAGTCCGCCCCGACACGGTCGAGCTTGTTGACGAACGCGATGCGCGGCACGCGGTAGTTGTCCGCCAGGCGCCAGTTCGTTTCGGTCTGCGGCTCCACGCCGGCAACGCCATCGAACACGACGACTGCACCGTCGAGCACACGCAGCGAGCGATTGACCTCGATGTTGAAGTCGATGTGCCCGGGCGTGTCGATCAGGTTGATCTGCGTGCCCTTCCAGTGCACGGTGATCGCCGCGCTGTTGATCGTGATGCCGCGCTTGCGCTCCTGCGGATCGAAATCCGTCACGGTGTTGCCGGTGTCGACGTTGCCGATGCGGTGGCTCTCGCCCGTGTAGAACAGGATGCGTTCGGTGGTCGTGGTCTTGCCTGCGTCCACATGGGCAATGACGCCAATGTTGCGTAGGTTTCGTTGCGCCCCCAGGTCCGGACCTTGCCCGGCCCGCCCCCCAAGGGGGTTCAAAGATCTCGGGAGCGGCCCTGCGCTCTTTGTGGATGTCGAGTTCATAGCGATTCTTTTCTCGTCGGCGGCACGGTTCATGGTGTGCGCACCGCCGCCAGGTTGGCAAGGGCCAGCCCTGGCAAGAATCGCCAGGGCTAGCGCAAAAGTTGGTGAATGCGGCCGAAGCACGGGCGCAGCAAGAGGCTCACGCTTCGGCGAGTGCGAATCGTGGCAATCAGCTTGTCGTAGGTGCGCATGGTTGAACTCCAGAAAAAACAAAACCCCGGGAGGCGGTGGCCTGGCCGGGGTTGCTTGTCCCGGAAGGCACACGGCCTTCCGAACGCGAGCGAAAGGCGTGTCAGGTGGCGAAGCTCGCCTTGATCGCTGCGGTGTTCTTCATGATGTCGCTATTGTCCTCGCGTACGAAAGCGCCGACAAGCGGTGGGGGCATCGGCTGTGGGGCCGATGTCACGTCGCGCTCAGCTCTCTGCGCACCTGCATCAACGCGAAGCCGAGCAGGTTCAGCCCTCGCCATTGCATCGGGTTGCTCGCGCGCTCATCGTCGGCCGCCAGGCCAATGCCCCAGATCGCATCGACCGGGCTAGCCTCGACAAGCACCCGATCTCCCGTCTGAAGCAGGTAGCTCGCCATGGCGACGTTTTGTTCGAACTTGGCGCGGTTGGCCCGCACCACGATGTCGAAACGATGTTCCAGCCAAACGGCCTCGTCGAAGCCCTTCACCTGTCGACCAGCCGCCTTGGCTGCGCCCGGGTTGGCGGCAGACAGTACTCGTGCCAACGATGCTTCATCGCCAAACAGGCGTGCCTTCTCGGCCATCATGAAATGTTCCGCCGTGAGGTAGCGCTGGCCACCCAGCTCGAAGGGCGCCTCAAACCACTGGCTGAAGCAACTGGACGAGACCTGACCGTCCTTGCGAGGGCGGTGCCCCCAGAAGTGCAGGTAGTGGAATGCTTCACCGGCCTGATGGCGCAGGCGGAGTTCATTCAAGTCTTTTGGTATGGGTGTCTTCATTCGTTAGCCCCTTTGATTGGGGACGTAGACAGATTCAAGCGGCGTCATCAGCGCGGTGAGATCACCCTCGACGTTTGCGCGCTGCGCCTCAACAAACGGCGACATGTCGATGACTTCCAGCAACTCTTCGTCCGCGAACCGGGCCAAGGTCTTGCCACGCAGGCCCAGTTGCACAGCGCGACGCGGCAGACGCGAACCGTCCGGTGCATGGTCTGGGTCCCACTGCAGGCGAACGTCGGATGCGGCGACCGCCTGCTGCCATTCGGCTCGATCGACATGCCGCAACGGATCGTGGCTGGAGGGCACGGCCGCTGCCAATACTTCATCAAAGAATGCCCGCCGCAACCGAAGGCCGAGGATCACCTCCTGGCCCGGCTTGGTGCCCCAGCCCGAGCGGTACATCATCCACAGGAAGTTTGGCTTGATCCAACTCATCCGGTTCAGGCTGTAGTCCGGGCCGTTGAGCCGGCCATGCTCAATGGCAAAACGCCCGATGGCTGGACGGTAGGCCTGGTAGACGATGATCGTGTCGTCGTCGTGATGCGCCAGGATGTGCTCGCCGTCGTCCGGCCAGACGGCCGCTTGCGCCAGATAGTTCGCTGTAGGCAGATTCATTGCAGATCCTCCGCCAAGCTGAGGTACTGCGCCGGCACCGCATCCGTCAACCACACACCGTTGGCCGAGCGGTAGAAGAGATGCCCGTCGGCATGCATGCGCGCAGCGTCGACCTTCAGCAACACGGACTCGCCGCGGCGAGCACCGACGGCCGTTGCGGTTGAAGCGTTTTCGCTCAGGTGCACATGGTGGCGTGCTCGCTTGGCCAGGCCCTGCGCCAGGATCGACGGCAGGAAGCGCTTCGTCGTGCCGTGCAGCAGCGCGGCGGGTGGCTCCAGTGGCGGCAGACCCAGGTCGACCGGGACCGAATGACCCTGGTTGGCGCGGATGCGGGTGCCGTCTTCGCTGAGGGCAAAGCGTTGCTTGTCGCTGGTGCGAACGATCTCTTCGAGCGCTTCACGCGAGAGCGCATGGCCCGCTGCATCGCACTTCGCCAGCAGTTCGTTCACCGGCGTCCAGCCCGCCTCGTCCAGCACAAGCCCGATCAGTTCGGGCTGATGGCGAAGCACAAGGCTGAGGAACTTGCTGGTCGACACGAGCCGATTCTGGCCCGCATTGTTCTTCTTGTTCGTATTCATCTTGTTGTTCTCCCTCTCGGAAAGTCATTCTTGTTTCGTCGATTTGTGGCCATAAGTTGTTCTGAGCAACTTACAACAAGTTGGACAATACAACTTACACTGCAGGCCGTCAAGCGATGACGTCGCCCATGCCGTCTCGACATCACCACAGCCGCGTTCCGAATGACCAGGAAGACATGACCAGCAAGCCCATGGCACCGGCCAAGTCGCCAGCCCCGCCGACATTCCCGCTGCCCTACACCACGGTCGACATCGTGATCTTCACGGTGCGTGCCGAGACGCTCGAAGTGCTGCTGGTCAAGCGGCCGGGCGACAGCGGCGAGCCGTTTCCCAGCCGCTGGGCGTTGCCGGGCGGCTTCGTCAACATCGATGTCGATGTGGACCTGCTGGCCTGCGCACGACGCAAGCTGCTGGACAAGACCGGCGTCGTCAGCCCGTACCTCGAACAGTTGGGCAGCTGGGGCGGGCGGGCACGCGACCCGCGGGGCTGGTCGGCGACGCACGTCTACTTCGCGCTCATCCCTGGGGCTGAGCTGCAATTGCGCCAAGGTGCCAACGCGGCGGACGTGGCCTGGCTGCCCGTGGATCGCGCGCTGAAGACCAGGCTGGCCTTCGATCACAGCGAGATCTTTGCCGCCGCGGTCGAGCGCCTGCGGGCGAAGGTGGAATACACCTCGCTGCCGGCCTTTCTGCTGAACGAACCGTTCACGCTGCCGCAGCTTCAGCAGGTCTATGAAGTGGTGCTGGGCCGGCCGTTGGACAAGAGCGGCTTTCGCACCCGCATGCTCGCGGCCGGATTTCTAGCCGAAGCAGGCCACGTCGACGGGACATCGAACCGGCCGGCCATGGGCTACCGCCTGCTGGACCGGACCTCGGCGGTGGTCTTCCCGCGCACGTTCAGCCCGCGCGGGTAGGCGCGCAACTGCGGCAAGATGCAGCCCATGTCCTCACCCTGCCCCTGCGGTCACCTGGGCCGCGACAAGCAGCCGCTGACCTACGAAGCCTGCTGCGCGCGCTGGCACCACGGCCCCACGCAATTCGAAGCRCCGGATGCCGAATCGCTGATGCGCTCGCGCTACAGCGCCTATGTACTCGGCCTGACCGACTACCTGCTGGCCACCTGGCACCCCAGCACGCGGCCTGCCACGCTCGAGCCCGACGAGCCCGGCTTGAAATGGCTCGGGCTCGAGGTGCGAGACCACGCGGTGCAAGACGCCGACCACGCCACGGTCGAGTTCGTTGCGCGCAGCAAGCTCGGTGGCCGGGCCTTTCGTCTGCACGAAACCAGCCGTTTCATCCGAGACCCGGCCAGCGGACGCTGGACCTATGTCGACGGTGACCTGCACTCCAGAAACGCTTGAACACAAAGGCTTCGCCGATGCTGATCTTTGCCAACCCCCGCCACGCACTGCACGAAGGCCGCCACGAAATGTTCCGCGGCCGCCTGGTGCCCTGCCACGAAACGCCGGCCCGGCTGGACCACGTGCTGGCCGAGCTGGGCCGGCGCCCGGTGGGCGAGCTGCGTGAAGCCGCGCCCGTGGCGCGTGCGACGCTGGAGCGGGTGCACGAGCCGCGCTACCTGGACTTCCTGACCACCGCCTGGGCCGATTGGGTGGCGCTGGACCCGGCCAATGCCGAAGTCGACGCCCTGCCCTCGACCTGGCCGGTGCGCGGCTTCCGCCACGACATCGAGCCGCTGAACTTCGCCGCCCGCATGGGGCTGTATTCGTACGACGCCGGCACGCCGCTGACCGCCGGCACCTGGGCGGCCGCCGAAGCCGGCGCCGCCTGCGCGGTAGCTGCAGCGCACGCCGTAGTCGGCACCAACGCCCCGCGCGCCGCGGTGGCGCTGACCCGACCGCCCGGCCACCACGCCGGTGCCGACTTCTTCGGCGGCTACTGCTTCTTGAACAACGCAGCGCTCGCTGCTCAGGCCTTGCGCGACGGCGGCGCCAAGCGTGTGGCGGTGCTCGACGTCGACTACCACCACGGCAACGGCACCCAGAGCCTGTTCTACGGCCGTTCGGACGTGCTGACGATCTCGATCCACGGCGACCCGCGCACCGAGTACCCGTTCTTCCTGGGGCACGCAGACGAGCGAGGCGAAGGCGACGGCTTTGGCCACAACCTGAACCTGCCACTGCCGGCAGGCACCGGCTTCGTCGAGTGGCGCAATGCGTTGATGGAAGCGCTGCACCGGGTGAAAGACTTCGGCGCGGACGCGCTGGTCATCGCGCTGGGCGTGGACACCTATGAAGGCGACCCGATTTCCCGCTTCACGCTGGGCAGTGGCGACTACCTCCGGGTGGGCCTCGACCTCGCCTCCACCGGGCTGCCGACGGTCTTCACGCTCGAAGGCGGCTACGCGGTGGCGGCAATGGGCGTGAACGTGGTCAACGTGCTCGAAGGCTTCGCTTCGGCCGGCGCGGCCTGAAAAGCAAAAAGCCCGGCGGTGCCGGGCTTTCCTAGGTGCGCGGGCCGTGGGGCCGCAGCGCCTCAGGCGACGAACTCTTGCCGCACCTTGGGCGACATCAAGCGGCGGATGACCCAGGCCAGCAGGCCGGACGCGCCCAGCGTGACTACGCCCGACAGCACCTTCGCCGCGGTGGCGAAACCACCGAACACGCCGACCGCGCCGGTCGGCAGCGGGGTATCACGCAGCGTGGCGTCGACCAGCGACTGCACKAACTCGTGCTGCAGCCACAGGCTGGCCAGGTTGGCAG